>CAMAUH010000402.1 GCA_945861365.1 Candidatus Kuenenia stuttgartensis | reverse complement strand
AGCGCTACGCCTCGGTGCGCGAGTTCGCCGACGACGTGCGCCGTCATCGCCGCAACGAACCGGTGATGGCCGGGCCGCCGTCGACCAGCTACCGGCTGCGCAAGTTCGTACGGCGCCATCGGCTGCTGGTCACCGCGTCGGCGCTGGTCGCGACTTCGGTCGTGCTCGGCGTCGCCGGCGTGCTGCGCTACGCGGCGCGCGCGCAGCTGAATCTCGTGCGCTTCGAGCTGCTGGCGATCCAGAGCCGCCTGCAGCAGGCGCGCACCGCCACGTCGACGCTGTTCCCGACCTGGCCCGACCGGCTGCCCATGTTCGATCGCTGGCTGCGCGAGCACGGCGAGCCGCTGCAGGCCGAGCTGCCGCGCCTCGAACACACGCTGGCGGCGCTGCGGGAGCAGGCGCTGCCGTACGGCTTGGCCGACGCCGAGCTCGATCGCCGCACGCATCCGGTCGCGCGCGAACTCGCCAACCACGAAGCGACGATCGCCTACGAGGACACGTTGCTCGCAGCGCCGCTGCTGCAGCAGGAGCAGTTCGCCAGCACGAAGAAGCGTCTCGAGGACGACCGCACGCGGCGCCTCGGCGAAGTGTCGAATCTGCAAGCCGCCGTGCAGGTGCGCCGCAGTTGGCGCTTCGCCGACCCGGCGCAGCAGTTCCTGCACGACACGCTCGCCAGCGTGCACGGCGACCTGGTGCCGTTCGTCGCCGGCGACGACTCGATGCTGGCGCGCACGCGGCGCAGCGCAGCACGCATCCGCCGCAATGCCGAACAGGACGCCACAGCGCAGCGCGAGCCGTGGGCGCGCGCCGCGGCCGCGGTCGCCGCCGACCCGCGCTTCGCCGGCTTCGTGCTGCGGCCGCAGTACGACCTGGTGCCGCTCGGCGCCGATCCGACCTCGGGGCTGCAGGAGTTCTGGCACCGCCCGTCGGCGAACGACGACACGCCGATCGTCGCGCGCGGCAGCGACGGCCAGCTGCCGCTCGGCGATCGCTTCGGCATCATCTTCGTGCTGCTGCCGCCGGGCCGCACGGTGATCGGCGCGCAGGCCGAGGATCCGGAGCAGCCCGCCTACGACCCGGGGGCGCGCATCCAGGAGTCGCCGCTTCACGAGGTGACGCTGGCGCCGTTCCTGCTCGCCAAGCACGAGCTGACGCAGGCGCAGTGGTTGGTGCTGACCGGCGAACGCACGCCGAGCACGCTGCCGGCCGGCGTGGTGCGCAGCGACGGCAAGGCGGTGACGGTGCGCCATCCGGTCGAGAGCGCGTCGTGGGGCGAGTGCACAGCCGTGCTGCAGCAGCACGGGCTGCAGTTGCCGACCGAAGCGCAGTGGGAGTACGCCTGCCGCGCCGGCAGCACGACGACGTGGTCGACCGGCGCCGAACCGGGCTCGCTGCAGGGCTGCGCCAACCTCGCCGATGCCAGCGCCCGCACCGCCGGGATCGCGTTCGAGGCCACGCTCGACGACGGCCACGCGGTGCATGCGCCGGTCGGCTCGCTGCGGCCGAACGCGTTCGGCTTGCACGACACGATCGGCAACGTCGCCGAGTGGTGCCGCGAACCGTTCAGTTCGTTGGCCTACCTGCTGCCCGCCGGTGAAGGCGACGGCCTGCGGCCGGTGCCGGAGGTGCAGCAGCGACCGTTGCGCGGCGGCAGCTACGAGGATGTGCCGAAGGTCGCGACGGCGGCGGCCCGCGCATTCGCACCGGCGACGGCGCGCACCCGCACGGTGGGGGTGCGGGCGCTGCGGCCGCTGCAGCCCTGAGCGAGTCAGTCCTCCCGCGCCGCCGGATCCTGGTCGTAGTAGTCGCGCAACACTCCGTACAGCGACGGATGCCGCTCCCGCAGCTGGCGAGAACGTTCGAAGAAGCACTCGGTGGCGACGGCGAAGAACTCGGCGGTGTTGGTCGCGCCGTACTTGTCGAGCACGGTCGCGCGGCCGTGCTGCGCTGCCGCGCGCAACTGCGCGAACTCGGCGGTCATCGTCTTCACCCATGCCGCGAACTGTTCGCGGTCGCGGATCGGTGGCGTGCCGTCGGCGAGCCCGTCGAGCAGGTCGAGTTTGTGCGCGAACTCGTGCAGCACCAGGTTGTGGCCGTCGTCCGGATCCACGGCGCCGTGCCGTGCGGCATCCCACGCCAGCACGATGGGCCCGTTCGCCCAGGCTTCGCCGAGGTTGGCCTGGCCCTCGCGCACCACGCCGATCGCGTCGCGCTGCGGCATCGTGCGGTAGGTGCTCGGGTAGACCAGGATCGTGCGCACGCCCGGGTAGTAGTCGCGTTCGATGTTCAGCAGCAACAGGCTCGCCTGCGCCGCGATCGTCACCTTGATCTCGTCGCTGAGCTCGAGCCCGCCGCAGCCTTCCCAGTGCTTTTCGGCGACCAGCACGCGCAGGTCGTCGCGGATGCGCTGCTGGCCGCGTTCGTCGAGATGGCGATAGAACGGCAGGGCCTGCAGGATCGGCAACCAGGGGGCCGGGAACGGTGCTGCCAGCAGCGTTTGGCGCGCGCGGTGGCGCAACGGATACAGCAGCCAGTCGAACACCATCGCCGCACGGTAGCCGACACGCCGCGCATGCTGCGTGTTCGCCCGGTATGCATGAGCACATGCCGATGCTCCCGCCGCGCCGCGCGTTGTTCGCCAGCCTCGGCCTCTGCTTCGCGGCATCGCTGCCGGCAGCACCACAACAGCCCCAGCCGAACCCGCCGCTCGGCCGCGCCGCGCGCAGCGAGGGCGGCGCCGTGAAGGACCTCGACGCCGTCACCGTGAACCTCGACTGGGAGAACGTGACCGTCGCGGACCTGCCGCTGCTCGCGCGCTTGCCGGGGCTGCGGCGGTTGCAGATCAACCCGGAGACCGACAAGGGCATGGTGGCGTGGCAATCCGTGACCGCGGAGGAGATCGCGCCGGTATGTGCGTTGGCGAGTCTCGAGGACCTCACGCTGCCGTTCTGCGCGCACCTGTCCGCCGAACACCTGCGACGCCTCGCCGCCTGCAAGCGCCTCGCGTCGGTGATGTTCCTCAACGAGAACTTCACGCTCGATGCCGAGGTCGCGGGGGCGCTCGCGACGTGGCCGGCATTGCGTTCGTTGCGATTGGCGCTGATCGAGGTGACGCCGGCGGGCCTCGCGGCATTGGCCACGCTGCCGAACCTCGATTCGCTCGAACTGGCGAACTGCCGCGGCCTCGATGCCGCGGGCATCGAGGCGGTAGGCAAGCTGGGCAAGCTGCGGGTGCTGTCGCTGGGCGGCCTCGGCAGGCCGGACATGATGGCCCGCATGCGTCGGCAGGATGCCCCGCCGTCGTGGGCGCTCACCATGGCGGCGATGGAGCAGATCGCGAAGCTGCCGGCGCTGCGCGAACTCGAGTTGGTGGAGTGCAGCCTCGCCCCGCGGCTGCTGACCGCGTTGCCCGCGAAGCTGGTCGCGCTCGAGCTGCGGGGCCACGACGTCGACGTGCAGGCGGTGCAGGATCTGCGCCGGCACGGGGCGCTGCGTTCGCTGCAGCTGGGGGAAGTCGGCGCGACCGAGGCGGAGCGCGAGCAGTTCGGCAAGGCGGTGGCGGGCTTGCTGGGGGTGCTGCAGCTCGAACGTTTCGGCTGGCATGGTGCCGTGGGCAAGGACCTGCGCGAGGCCGTCGCGGGCCAGGCCGACCTGCGTGAACTGTTGCTGGCGTGCGGCCCCGACCTCGGGTTCGTCGTCGGACTGCCGAAGCTCGAGCGCCTCGAGCTGTGGCCGCGCGTAGAGCCGCCGACGGCTGCCGATCTTGGCGTGCTGCAGGCCAGCAAGTCGCTGCGCGTCGTCGCCTACCGCGACACCAAGCTGTCCAGCGACGTCGTTGCCGAACTGCAGAAGGCGCTCGGCAAACGGATCGCCTTGCAGCTCGTCGACTGAACGTCAGCGTTCGTAGCCGCCGAAGATCGTGGTGCCGGCGACCGAACGCGCGAAGAACTTCGCCTTGATCGCCAGGTAGTCCGGATGGGCGAAGAACGCGTCCATCTGCGCCTTGCTGCCGAAGTAGATCGCGAACACGCGGTTGATCGGGTGCTCGCTCGCCGACTTCAGCACCTTGGCGACCGTGAAGTCGCAGCGGAAGCCGCCGTCGTGGGCCGCCAGCAGCGGCGCCATCGCGGCCCGGTACTGCTGGTAGAGATCGTCATCGGTGACGGTGAGCCCGACCATCATCTCGTAGGTCATGAGGGCGTAGGGTAGCGGCGCTACGGGGGACTTCACCGGGTGTGGTGGCGGCACGCGCCGAACGCCTGGTCGCACGTGCCTCGCGCGTGACCTCGAACT
>CAMAUH010000401.1 GCA_945861365.1 Candidatus Kuenenia stuttgartensis | reverse complement strand
TCTCGAGCTTGTTGGCGAGCAGCGGCTTCACCACCGCGTCGAAGAACGTGCGGTCCTTCTGGAACAGGAAGAAGTGCAGCTCGTGGCACGCGTGCTCGTCGTAGTGGCGCCGCTTGTCGGCGTCCGCGAGCGTCGGCCACTGCAGCAGGAACGCGAACTTCGCCAGGTCGGCGTCCTGCGAGATCGTCGTGAACAGGCGGAACGCGCTCGCCAGCGAGTCGTGGATCTCGACCTGCGCTTGCCGCGGATCGTCGATCGTCGCAGTGGCGCCTCCGGCGACGAACTCGATGCGCTTCTGCTCGACGTAGTGTTCCTTGCCGTCGAGCGCTTGCGCCAGCGCGCGCGAACGCGGTGCGATCGCGGCAGCGGGCCGCACGACCGTGCGCCGCACGGCCTGTTCGTTGTCGAGCGCCAGCACCTGCACCAGTTGGCCGTCGCCGAGTTCCGTGAGCGGCACGCGCAGCACGCCATCGGCGCCGGGCGTCAGGTTGGTCAGTACGACGGCGCCGCGCGGCAACCAGTCGAGGTTGGCGAAGGCGCTCGGACTCATGCTGGCACCCTCGCGGTCGCCTGGGCCACCGCCGGCCTTCGCCTTGCCGCCCCTCGCTCCGCCGCGGGCGCCGTAGCTGCCGGTCATGCCGCTGCCGAGGCCGACCGCGGCGTTGTCGCTGGCGTCGAGCTGCCAGGGGTTCAGCAGCAGGCTCGGCCGCGCCAGCATGTTGCCGGCGTACTTGGTCGCGAAGCGGCGCTCGAGCACGTAGCGGTACTCGTCGCCGAGCTTGCGGCCCGCGTGGTAGCTGCTCTCGACGCGGTCGTGGGTGATCCACTCGGCGCTCTGTTCGCCGGCATCGGCGAGCAACTGGAACACGTCGAACGCCGGCAGCGCGCGCAGCGCGACCACGTGCACGCGCGTGTCCGGCGTCGCGTTGGCGAGCTGGATGCGCAGCGCATCGCCGTCGATCGCCGCCGTCGGCACGTGCAGCCGGTTGCTGCGCGTCGCCGCCAGCACACGGTCGCGGCCCAGCAGCCAGCCGGCGTCGCGCGCGCCCTTCGTGATGCGCACCGGGATCGTGCGGTCGAGTTCGTGCAGGCGCAGCGTGTAGTCGCCGGGCAGCAGGTCGCGCAGTTCGAGGAAGCCGTCGGCCAAGGCCAGGTGCGCGAACTCGTCGTTCTGCTGGCCGAGCAGCGAGAACGCCGCGCGCGTCACGGTCGTGGCAGTGCCGGTGTACGGCAGCCGCAAGGCTTCGCCGGCCAGCGCATGCAGTGCGTCGGGGAGCAGCTGGTCGTCGGCGTCGAGCGAGTAGTTGCCGCTGGTGCCGTTGTCGACCTCGATGCGCAGCGCGGTGATGTCGGCCAGCGCGCCGAGCTGGATGCGGCCCTGGGCGTCGGTCTGCAGCCCGGTCGTGAGCGCGTCGCGGTAGTCGCGATGGTTCAGCCGCAAAGAACAGGTGCGGCCAGCGAGCACTTCGCCGTTCTTGCCGCGCAGCTCGACGACGTAGCCGCCGGGCGTGCGCAGCAGCACGCTGCTGCCGGTCGCCGCGGTGGCGTCGATGCCGTTGCACGCGAACGTTCTGACCGCGCTCTGCAGCACCACGTCCTGGCCGCGCAGGTCCTTGACCTTGCCGCGCAGCGAGACCTGCAGGCTGGCGAGCCGCTCGGGCACCGTGAACTCGTGCACCAGTTCGCGTTCGTCGCTCAGCGCCACGTCGCGCACTTCCTGCGTCGTGCTGATGCCATCGAGGTCGGTCGCGGTGACGACGAGCACGCGGTCCTGCAGCAGCGACAGGCCGACCGGGTGGCCGTCGAGCCGCAGCTGCGGCCGCACCAGCGCCTTCGCCCGGCTGCCGGCGATCAGCTGTTCGCGCTCGACGTGCACCGGCGTGGTCAGCGTGAAGCTCTCGCTGCGGTGTTCGAACGTCGCCAGCGACGAGCGATTGCCGACGCGCAGCACGACCTGCTTGCTGCCGGGCGCGGTCGAGAACGGCAGCAGGATGTCGCCGCGTTCGTCGCTTTCGTAGTCGCGGCCGCCGAACCAAGCCGTCGCGTTGCCCTGGTGGTTGCCTTGCTCGTCGTAGATGCGCAGCAGGTGGCCCGCCGCCGCGGTGCGTTCGCACAGGCGCAGGCCGCCCTTGTGGATCACCGCGCGGCTGCTGATGCCGCCGCCGGCGGCACCGACGCCGACGAACTCGACGACCCATGTGCCCGGCTGCTGCAGCATCGGCAGGTCGAACGTGCGCAGCATGCGGCGCGTCGGCGGCTCGGCGTACTCGAACGTGCGTTCGAAGTTGGCGACGACGCCGTCGAGGTCGATCGTCGCGTCGACGGCCTTCTTCTTCTCGACGTGGTAGCGGAAGGCGTCGATCGCGAAGACCTTCACCAGCAGCTTCGCGACGTTCTTGGTCTCGACCGCGAGCGGCACCGCTTCGTCCGCGCCGTAGTGGTTGCGCAGCGTCGCCGGGAAGCGGATCTCGACGCGTTTCTCGATCTCGCTGACGCGCACCGGATCGGCGAGCAGTGCCGACCAGCGTTCCATGTCACCCTGGCCGAGCAGGATCTTGGTCTCGGCGAACACGCCCTTCAGCCAGTCGGCATCGAGGAACTCGGCGTAGCTCTCGTAGCCGTCTTCGCGCGCGAAGGCGTGCTCGAGGCAGGCGCGGATCAGCGCCGTGTCGTCGCCGATCGGCGGCAGGCCGGTCGGCGGCGTCGCGCCGGGGTCGACGAACTCGTCGCCGCGCCGGAAGCGCTCGACCATCGCCTTGGCGGGATGGCCGTGGCGGCGCGGCAGGCGAAGGAACGTCGCGAAGCGCTCGCCGTCCGGCGCGCCCTGCGACAGGTCGTGCTGCAGCCAGTGGAACAGCACGTGCGCCTTCAGCGAGTTGAAGGCCGGCGCGAGGCGCTGCACGAACTGCCACAGCTTCGCCAGTTGCCGGCTGCGGGCGTCGGGATCGTGCTGCCAGACCTCGTCGGCGGACGGTTGCAGGCGCTGCAGCCAGGCGTTGACGAAGCGTGGTTCCTGCAGCAATGACGGCCGCAGCGCGAGGCACTGTTCGAGCTGGGCTTCGCGCAGTTCGCCGTGGATGCGCAGGCTGCCGAAGCCGCCGCTGTCGCGCGCGCCGAGGTCGCGCACCACCAGGGCCGGCAGGTTGCCGACGTCGGGGCGGTCGAGGCGCGCCAGCAGCGAGCGCAGCCGCGGCGCATCGAGGTCGATCGCGGCGAGGCCGGCGAGCGCGTGGTCGGTGAAGCCATCGACGGTGTTCGGGTGCTCGCGGAATGCGCGTTCGCCGAGCGCGCGCGTCGACAGCAGTTCGGGGTCGAGCTGCGTCGGCAGCGTCGACTTCGCGCCCGGGATCACCGGCTGGTGGTCGTACTGCGCGCCGAGGCGTTCCTGCAGGAACGCGAAGCCCGCCGCCGGATCGCTCGCGAAGTCGAGCAGGTTGGTGCGGTTCTCGATCTCCAGCACGCGCGCGCCGCGGCCGTGGCGCGTGATCCAGGCCGGCATCACCTGCCGCACGGTGGCGAAGTCACGCGCCGCGAGGCGTTCGCGGCAGTGGTAGTAGTACCAGTCGTCGGTGCCGGGGATCAGCGTCGCGACCGCCTTGGCGCGGTCGGCCGACAGCGCGAAGGTCTCCTCGAAACCGATCGGCGTGCCCTGTGCCTGCAGGGCCGCGGTGGTCGCGGCGAGCAGCAACAATGTAGGGATGGCGTGACGGGAAGCGTGGCGGAGCATTGGGGATCTTGGACTCGGAGCGGATGCGGATGCGGGTGGAGGCGCGGGGCGCGCGCGATGGCAACTAGCGGGCCGGCGGTGCTGTCTCGCGGAGCACGGCGCCGCGCTGTGGATCGAGCACGAGCAGCGCGTAGCGGGTGGCGGTGGCGTTGGGGTCGTCGGACAGCGACGCGTAGTCGAAGCGGCCGCGGAGGTCGGTGTAGCCGTCCTTGTGGAAGCGCACGGTCCCGTCGGGCAGGCGCGCGAACACCTTGACGTAGACCTTGGCGAGCGGCGCCGTGCTGCCCTGCGCGGTGACGGCGACCTGGCCCGCGGACTCGAGCAGTTTGACGTCGAGCGCGGTCGGCACCGACTGCTTGCTGCGCACGAGGCCGCCGGCGCGCACTTCGACGAGCACGTTCTTCTGCGCGAACTGGGCCGGCAGCTCGAACGCGAGCGGTGCGCCCTTCGGCAGGTCCTTCGCCTCGATGAGGTTGGGCTGCACGAACGCGGCCCCGGTGCCGTCAGCAGCGGCGAACGGCTGTGCCGAGAACGCGAACTCGACGTCGAGCTCGTAGTAGCGCACTTCGCAGGCGCTCAGGTTCTGCGCGGTCAC
>CAMAUH010000400.1 GCA_945861365.1 Candidatus Kuenenia stuttgartensis | reverse complement strand
GGTGCTGCTGTCGCCGGCGGCCGGCGACGAGCTGCAGGGCATCAAGCGCGGCGTGATGGAACTCGCCGACCTCGTGCTGGTGCACAAGGCCGACGGCGACCTCGCGCCCGCCGCCGACCGCGCCGCGCAGCAATGCCTGCTGGCGATGCGCGTGCTGCACAGCGGCGACGCCGCACCGCCGCCGGTGCTGGTCGGCTCGTCGGTCACCGGCCGCGGCCTCGACGAACTGTGGCAGGCGATCGAGCAGCGCCTCACCGCGGCGCGTGCCGACGGCTCGCTGCAGGCGCGCCGCAGCCGCCAGGCCGGCGAATGGCTCGAACAGGCAGTGCGCGAGGCCCTGCTGGCCGACTTCCTCGGCGATCCGACCACCGCGGCGGCGATGGCGCAGGCGCGCGCCGACGTGGCGAAGGGCCACGCGCTGCCGAGCGTCGCCGCGCGCACGCTGCTGGCGCGCCGGGGCCGGCGATGAGCGGGCTGCGCCCCGCAGCGGCCGGCGACTTCGACGCGATCGCCGCGATCACCAACCACTACATCACCACCACCGCGATCCACTTCGGCTACGAACCGGTCACCGCGGACGAACTGCGCGCCGTGTGGCAGGACCAGCTCGCCGTGTACCCGTGGCTCGTCACCGTCGACGCCGCGGGACGCGTGCTCGGCTACGCGAAGTCCGGCAGTTACCGGGCGCGCGCCGCCTACCGCTGGACCACCGAGACCGGCATCTACCTGGCGCCGGAACTCTGCGGACGCGGCCTCGGCGCGCCGCTCTACCGCGCGCTGCTCGACGAGCTGCGTTCGCGCGGCTTCCACTCGGCGATCGGCGGCATCGCGCTGCCGAACGCGGCGTCGGTGCGGCTGCACGAACGGCTCGGCTTCGTGCACGTCGGCACGATCGCGCAGGCGGGGCGCAAGTTCGACCGCTGGCACGACCTCGGCTTCTGGCAGCTGCTGCTGGGCTGAGGGCCACCCCACCGCCCCTTCGCGCGCGCGAGTTCGCTGGCGAGCCCCTGGCCGGCGCAGAGCGACCGACCTTCGGACAGTTCGACTGCGGTTGCGCGCCCGGCGTGGCCGATGGACCTCGCCGAGACCATCGGAACCGCAAAGCCCGCGATGAAGATCAAGACCCGCCTGATGTCCACGCTGCTGCTCTGCAGCATCATCCCGACGCTGAGCGTCGGATTCCTGTCGTACCAGCTGAGCCAGAACGCCGCCGACGACCTGAAGGAGAGCGCCGGCAAGGAGCTGCAGCAGCAAGCCGAACAGGGGCTGCAGGCCGTCGCCTTCGCGCGCCGGCTGGACCTGCAGCACTATTTCGATGGCATCGCCGCGCAGCTGACGAGCCTCGCGAAGATGCCGTCGATCGCCGAGTCGATCCCGAAGCTCGGCACCGCGCTGACGGAACTCACCACCGGGCTGCCGACCGCCGACATCGAAGCGGCCCGCGCCGAACTCGCTCGCTACTACACCGGCGACTTCGATGCCGAGTACCGCCGGCAGGTGCCCGGCGCGAGCAGCGGGATCAGCGGCGCACTGGGCCAGCTCGACGGCGTCAGCGTGATGGGCCAACTGCAGTGGGTGCAGCGGAACCCGCACCCGCTGGGCAAGAAGCACGAGCTGGTCGACTGCAAGGACAGCACCACCTACAGCCAGCTGCACGCGGCACTGCACGAGCAGCTCGTCGCCGTGCAGCAGGCGTTCGGCTACTACGACCTGTTCCTGATCGATCCGAGCGGGCGCGTCGTCTACTCGGTGTTCAAGGAACTCGACTTCGCGACCTCGCTCGCGAACGGTCCTTGGGCCCGCACCAATCTCGGCGACCTGTTCCGCGCCCTGCCGGGCACGGGCGACGGCAAGATCGCGTTCGCCGACTTCACCACCTACAAGCCGAGCTACGACGGTCCGGCGGGCTTCGCCGGTACGCCGATCGCGATCGGTGGCCAGCGCGTCGGCTACCTGGTGATCCAGCTGCCAATCGATCGCATGAACGCGGTCGCGACGCCGACGGAAGGCCTCGGCAAGACCGGTGAGGTCACGCTGATCGGCCCGGACCTGCTGATGCGCTCGGACTCCGTCCGGCACAACCCGAAGACGCACACCGTCGTCGCGTCGTTCCGCAACCCGCAGGCGGGTGCGGTGCGCATCCCCGAGGTCAAGGAGGCGCTGGCCGGCAAGCAAGGTGCCGGCCTGCTGCGCGACGACGACGGCAAGGAGGAGATCGGCGTGTGGATGCCGATCGAGGTGTTCGGCACGCGCTGGGCAATGCTCGCCAAGGGCGAGATGAGCGAATACATGGCCGGCGCAACGACGCTGCATGCCCAGGCCGAGAAAGCCGCCGCGACGACGCTGTGGTGGTCGCTCGCCACGGTGCTCGGCGTCTGCATCGGTGTCGGTGCGTTGAGCTGGTTCCTCGCGAGCCAACAGACCGCGCCGATCAACCGCACCGTCGCGGCCCTGAAGGACATCGCCGAAGGGGAAGGCGATCTGCGCGCGCGCCTCGACGAGACCCGCGCCGACGAACTCGGCGAGCTCGGCCTGTGGTTCAACCGGTTCCTGGCGAAACTGCAGAAGGCGATCGGTTCGATCGCCGAGAAGGCGACCGGCGTCAGTGCCGCGTCGGCCCAGCTGACGTCGACCGCGCAGACGCTGGCGGAGACGGCCGAACGCACCAAGAGCCAGACCTCGCAGGCCGCCGCGGCCTCCGAGGAGATGTCGGCGAACATGAAGTCGGTGCACGCGAGCAGCGACACGATGACGGGCACGTTCCGCACCGTGGCGGCAGCGGTCGAGGAGATGACGGCCTCCATCGCCGAGGTGGCGAAGTCGGCCGACAACGCCGCCAAGGTCGCCGGCACCGCGGCGCAGCTGACGCGTTCGAGCAACGAGAAGGTGTCGGCGCTGGGTGCGGCGGCCAACGAGATCGGCCGCGTCATCGAGACGATCCAGGACATCGCCGAGCAGACCAACCTGCTGGCGCTGAACGCCACGATCGAAGCGGCGCGCGCCGGCGAGGCCGGCAAGGGCTTCTCGGTCGTCGCCAACGAGGTCAAGGACCTCGCCCGCCAGACCGCCGACGCGACGATGGACATCCGTAAGCGCATCGAGCGCATCCAGGCCAGCACCACCGAGTCGGTGCAGGCGATCGCCGCGATCGACCAGATCATCGTGCAGGTCAACGAGAGCTCGCAGGCGATCGCGGCGTCGGTCGCCGAACAGCGCTCGGCGACGCAGGAGATCTCGAGCAACCTGGCGCAGAGCACGCGCACGGTCGACACCGTCGCCCGCAACGTGACCGAGAGCGTCACGGCGAGCCAGGAGATCAGCAGGTCGATCGCCGAGGTCGACAACCAGGCGCGCTCCACCGCGGCTGCCGCCGAAGAGACCTCGGTCGCCGGCAAGGCGATGGCGGATCTGGCGCGCGAACTGCAGACGACGGTCGGTCAGTTCAAGATCTGAGCGAACCGTCAGCGCGCCGCGGCGACGCGAGCGCGCACCGGTGCCACCAGCGCCTCCCAGGCCGGGAGCACCGACTTGCGGTCGAGTTCTTCCAGGTCCCGGCGGGCGTTGCCGGTGTCACCGCGCGCGAGCAGGTTGGCGATGTTGTCGAGCTTGCCGCGCAGCCACTGCTCCCCTTCGGCGAGCAGTTCGGTGCGCTTCCGTGCGACCTCGGCCGCCGATGGATTGGCCTTCACGAACGCATCGAGGCGCGCCACCGCCGCCTTGTAGTCGCGCCAGCGCACACTGAGCCGTTCCTGCGCGAAGAACAGCACATCCGCGGCTTCCTCCGGCGCGTCCAGGCGCGCGGCGACCAGGTAGCGTGCCTGCAGTTCCTCGATGGCGCGCAGCAGTTCCTTGCCGTCGCTGTGGTTGGCGCAGACCTCGGCGTGGTTCGCCAGCCACTGCTTGCAGCGCAGCACCAGTTCGCGCGCAGCAGGGCGCGGCGCGCCGTCCTTCAGCCAGCGGGCAGCGAACGCCAGCAGCGCATCACGTTCGGTGCGCGCCGCGGACACCTTGGGCATCGCCGCGGTCTCGAGCAGCAGCCGCCGGATCTCGGCCTCGAGTTGTTCGGCCTGCACGCGCACGGCGCCGGTGGCATCCTTGCGCGCGAACGCCAGCGTCGCCAACGCGAGATCGGGCTGCCGGTTGGCGAGCTGCTCGCGCGCGAGGTCGACGTAGTGCTGCGGCGAGGACGGCCAGGTGCTGTGTTTGAAGTGCTGCAGCAGGCCGTAGCCGAGCAGCACGATCACGAACACCGACCCGCCGACGACCGCCCACGAGTTGCCACCGCGACCGCTGCGCGATCGCGGCGCGCGCGCGCGTTCGGCCTTCGG
>CAMAUH010000399.1 GCA_945861365.1 Candidatus Kuenenia stuttgartensis | reverse complement strand
GTCGGTGGATCGCCCGCCGTCGGCCGGACCGCCAGCGCCGAGGCATGGTCGCAGTGCGCACCGCACTCGTGCTTGTCGCTGACGAAGTGCAGGGCGGCACCCGTGCGCGCATCGATGTAGTAGCGGCCCTTCGGACCCTTGCCCCCGGCACCGATCCCGTCGACCGGCACTTCGTAGGCAAGCACCGGCGTCTGGCGGGTTGCAGCGTGCACGTCGCCCCAGATCACGAGGCGCGGCGGTTCGACCGAGCGCTTGGCGTCCGTCGGCAGTCCAGGCGTCTCCAGCAGGGCCTGCAGCGCGATCAGGCGCGCCGCCTCCGGCGTCTGCGTGGGGGTCACGTCGAAGTCCGCCGCGAGGCGCCAGGCGGTGCTGCCTAACATGGCGATACGGCCAGCCATGCTGACGCGCACGTCGGCCCGGCCACCGATGCACGGCAGGCCGCGGAAGTACTGGTCGAACACGAACGACCAGGTGCGCCCCATGCGGGCGCCGATCGCTTCGCGGAAGTCACTGGCGCCGAGCCCGAGCATGTCGGCGCGTTCGGCCAGCAGCGCGGACGCATGGCGGCGGGCTTCCGCCAGCGAGTTCTCGCGCCAGTCGGCGAGCGGCAGGCCACGACCGTAGAGGGCTCGGGGCGTGCCGGTGGCGGCGTTCCAGTCGACGTGCCAGCCGCCGTCGGTCGTGGCGAGCAAGGCAGCCCATGCCGGGCCGGCGAAGAACGCCTCGGCAGCGGGGTCGACGGACTTCTGGGCGAAGGCGCTCGGTGCGAGCAGGGCTCCGGCCAGCAGGGCTGACAGGGACAAGGGGAAGTTGGACTGCATGATCGAGTGGATGGGTGTGGGTCCGCCTCCATGCGGAAACCGCGTGCACCGCGGGATCACGATTTTTCGAGAACGTCCGCGCAGCCGCCAGGCCCTTGGCGGCCCGGTGCCCGCAACCTCTGGCGCAAAGCCGCCGGAATGCCCATCGTCCGCCGCGGCGCACGGGCGCTGGCGACGACGGTCACGAATCCGCCGCGCCGACCGCGACGCCCTGCACCTCGTGCACGGGCACCGCAACCCGTGCCCACCACCCGTCGAACCCGCGAACACCCATGCCCGCCACGCTGCCGCCCAGCATCTTCAACGACGTCGTCGGCCCGATCATGCGGGGGCCGTCGAGCTCGCACAGCGCCGCGTCCGTGCGCATCGGTCGCCTCGCGCGCGACCTGTGCGGCGGCACGCCGGAGCACGTGCGCTTCGACTTCGACACGCTCGGCTCGCTGCCGACGACGCACGACACGCAGGGTTCCGACATGGGCCTGTTCGGCGGCCTGCTCGGCTGGGAGCCCGACGATCCGCGCCTGCCCGATTCGGCGGCGGCCGCGCGCGAGGCGGGCCTCGTCGCCGAGGTCCACTGCGCCGAGCTGCGCGATCCGCACCCGAACACGTACCGGCTGACGCTGCGGCGCGGTGGCCGCACGCACCGGCTGGTCGCACTGTCGACCGGCGGCGGCATGATCGAAGTGGCGGCGATCGACGGGGTCGCGGTGTCGCTGTTCGGCGATCAGGACGTGACCGTGCTCGACGTCGATGGCGACGTCGCCGACGTCGCGGCGCGCGTGCTGCCGCACGCCGATGCCGTGCAGACCGGTGCCGGCCTCGTCGTCGCCTCGGGGCAACAGTTCGTGCCCGACGCGGTGTTGGCGACGCTGCCCGCCGTGCGCGGGGTCCGCCGGCTCGGCGTCGTGCTGCCGGTGCGTTCCCGCAAGGGCCTCGTGGTGCCGTTCCTGCACGCCGGCGAACTGCCGCAGGCCGAACTGGCGAGCCTGCCGCTGTCCGAGTTCGCGCTGCGCTACGAGACCGCGCGCGGCGGCATCGACCGCGACGCGGTGCTGGCGCAGATGCGCCGTGTGCGCACGGTCGTCATCGGCGGCGTCGCACAGGGCCTCGCCGGCACCGAGTATCCGGGGCGCGTGCTGCCGCGGCAGTCGCACCGCTTCGCCGAGCGCCTCGCCGCTGGCCAGCTGCTCGAGAGCGGCCTGCTCAACCGCGCGATCCTCGCGGTCACCGCACTGATGGAGGTGAAGAGCTCGATGGGCGTGTTCGTCGCTGCGCCCACCGCCGGTTCGTGCGGCACGTTCGCCGGCACCTGCCACGCCGCAGCCGAACAGCTCGGCAGCGACGAAGACCGTGTGCTGCGCGCGATGCTCGGCGGCGGGCTGATCGGCGTGTTCGTGGCGACGCGGTCGAGCTTCGCGGCCGAGGTCGGCGGCTGCCAGGCGGAGACCGGCGCCGGGGCCGCGATGGCCGCCGCAGCCCTCGTCGAACTCGCCGGCGGCAGCGCTGCACAGAGCCTGTCGGCGGCGAGCCACGCGCTGCAGAACGTGCTGGGCCTCGTCTGCGATCCGATTGCCAACCGCGTCGAAGCGCCGTGCCTCGGCCGCAACATCGCCGGTGCCGCCAACGCGATCGCCTGCGCCAACCTGGCGCTGGCCGGCTACGACCACCTGATCCCGCTCGACGAAGTGCTCGACGCGCACCGCCAGATCAGCGAGAGCATGGCGCGCGAGCTGCGCTGCACGGCGCTCGGCGGTTTGTCGATCACGCCGACGTCGAAGGCGATCGAAGCGAAGCTGGCGCAGTCCTGCGGCAGCGGTGGCTGCGGCAGCTGCAGTTGAAGCGACCGCTGGCGCGGCGAGCAGCTCGCGCCAGCCACTCGGTAACCACGAACAGGACACTCATGAATCCGAACCAGGCACTGTGGGAGAAGGGCGACTTCACCGCGATCGCGGCGTTGATGCGCCGATCCGGCGAAGCGCTCGTGCAATCGCTCGGCGTCACCGAGGACATGCGCGTGCTGGACCTCGGCTGTGGCGATGGCACCACCGCGGTGCCGTTGGCGCAGACCGGCGCCGACGTGCTCGGCATCGACATCGCGAAGAACCTGGTCGATGCCGGCAACCAGCGCGCCGCGCAGGCCGGGCTGCGCCGCCTGCGCTTCCAGCACGGCGATGCGTGCAGCCTGCAGGGCGTGCCCGACCACGCGTTCGACCTGGCGTTGAGCGTGTTCGGGGCGATGTTCGCGCCAAAACCGTTCGACGTGGCGAAGGAGATGGTCCGCGTCACGAAGCCCGGGGGCCGCATCGTGATGGGCAACTGGATCCCCAACGATCCGACGTCGTTCGTGTCGCAACTGCTGAAGATCAGCTCGTCGTTCACGCCGCCGCCGCCGGAGGGCTTCATCAGCCCGATGACCTGGGGCGTCGAAGCGAACATCGTCGAGCGCTTCGCGCAGGCCGGCATCGGCAAGGACCGCATCAGCATGGTCCGCGACAGCTACTCGTTCGTGTCGGACGACCGCGAGCCGGCCCACGTGATCGACCTGTTCCGACGCTTCTACGGGCCGACCATGAACGCCTTCGAAGCCGCGCAGAAGAACGGGGCTACGGACAGCCTGCACCAGCAGCTGCTGGAACTGGCGAAGTCGCAGAACCGGGCGGCCGGCGGTGGCACGTCGATCGCCGCGACGTTCATGCGGGTGACGGTCCGCACCTGAGAGAGGCTTGCCGCGGCGCCTGCCGGCGACGCGGCCACCATGGCGGAACGACGGTCGCGTTGCGGTTCACGCCGGTGCGGTCGCTGTTGGCGGCGTCGCGCGCCAGGTGCCGAGGTCGGGCGGCCACGGTGCGCAGACCAGCACGGGTTGTCCGGTGCCCGGATCCGCGAACTGCAGGCGGTGCGCGTGCAGCAGATGGCGGCCGGGCAGCAGCCCGGCCGGTGGCGTGATCGGCTGGCCGCGCTGCAGGCGGATGAACTCGCGTTCGTCGGCGCCGTACAGCACGTCGCCGACCAGCGCGTGGCCGATGTGTGCTAGGTGCACGCGGATCTGGTGGCGGCGGCCGGTGCGCGGGCGCACGCGCAGCAGCGTGCGGTCGGCGCCGCGTTCGAGCACTTCGCAGTCGGTGCTGGCCGGGTCGCCGTTCGCGACGACGCCGATCTTGCCGGTCACGCGGCTCGCGGTCGCGAGGCCGAGCGGCGCCTCGACGGTGAACGTGTCGTCGCGCACGTGGCCGTGCACGACCGCGATGTACTCCTTGCCGATGCGGTGCGCGCGGAAGGCGAGGTCGAAGGCGCGCGCGGTCGCCGCATCGCGCGTCAGCACGAGGCAGCCGCTGGTGAAGCGGTCGAGCCGGTGCGCCGGTTGCAGTTGCAGCAGCGACGCGACGTCGGCGCCGGGGCGGCGCGACATCGGCGTGGTGGCGAGTCCGGCCGGCTTGTCGACGGCGAGCCAGCCCGGGCCTTCGGCGAGCGTCGGCACCGCGACCGCGGCCGCCGGCGACTCGGGGCGCGG
>CAMAUH010000398.1 GCA_945861365.1 Candidatus Kuenenia stuttgartensis | reverse complement strand
GCTGCCCGAGGTCTGCGACCCGGACAGCACGAAGGAGGATTGTCGCGTCACCAACGTGTCGGTGTTCCTGCCGTACCCGCTGCCGCTACCGGCGAAGCTCGCGTTCACGGTGGTCGTCTACGACAGCGCGGGCAAGGAACGGTGGCGGTCGGCCATCCAAGGCGAACACGACCTCACCGACCTGCGCATGGGCCGGGCGACCGCGAAGGTGCCATCGGGCGAACTCGGCGATGGCAGCTATGTCGCCGAGGTGCTGACCAGCATCGACGGCAAGGAGCCGGGGACTGCGGCGCCTCGCCTGCGTTGGCCATTCCACGTGCTGCGTGGCTACCAGCGGCGCAGCGAAGCGGCGATGCCGGCCGCGCACGCGCAGGGACCGAAGCTGTCGCCGGCGGCGCAAGCGGTGCTGACGGGCAGTGCGGGGCTGGTCGGCCGCGCCTACACCGGCGAAGCGTTCGCTGTGCACAGTGATGCCGTGCACGACCTGGAACGGCTCGAGCAGCAGCTGGCCGCACTGGAGCGCGGCGAGTCGCTGCCGGCGCAGCCGGGCATCGATCTGCCGTTGGCGATCCCGGTGCCGGGCGGCAATCCGCTGGCGGCCGTGCTGCGCATCGCTGCCGCCGAGGCGCCGTTGCTGGTCGTCATCGCCGGTGCCCCTGGCTACGACCTGACGGGGCGGCGGCCGACCGCGCCGGTCAGCCGTGACCCTGCCTGGTTGGCGAACGAATTCGCCGGGTTCGGCAAGGCCCACGGCTGGAACCTCGCGTTCGTCGAGTCGCCAGGTGGGGGCCGCGATTTTGCCCAGGCGCTGGTGGCGGCACTGCCGGTGCTGCGCCAACTGGCGCCGGTGCGAGGCAAACCGCTGTTGGTGTGTGAACGCGAGGCCGCGGCCGTACTCGGTCTGTCTGCGCACCAGCTGCGTGAAGCCGTCGGTGGCTTCCTGCTGGTCGGTGGCGGTGCGATGCCGGCCAACCTGTTGCAGCGCGTCGGGCCGCTGCCGATCCGCTATGCCCGCGTGCATGGCTCGCCGGCCAACGATGGCATGCAGCGAGTCGTCGAGTTCGCCGCCGGTCAGGCGACCGGTGCGGCCGAACGCGCGGACGTGCGTTGGCTCGACGAGCAGGAGCTGCCGTGGCCGTTCGCGTTGTCGCTGCGCTTGCCGGCGCTCGAGGCCGGTGCCGCTGCCTGCCTGCCGCGCTGATACCCTGAGAGAGGATGATCGTACGGGCTCTCAGGTTGCCCTCTGTGGCCGCATGCGCGGCCACGCAGAGTTCGAGAACCCGGTTGTTCTCAAACTCTGACGCGGCAGCGTTGCCGAACCGGTCAGCCGTGCGGCGGCAGCGAACCGTCGTGGTTCTGGGTCAGGTCGCGCACGATCGCGACGAGATCGCGCGGCTTGATCGGCTTCACCAGCCAGGCGCCGGGCCATAGCTCGGCGGCCGACAAGCTGGTCTGCGAACGCTCGCTGCCGCTGACGACGACGATCGGCAGGTCGACGTGGCCGGCACTGCGCAGTTCGCGCACGACTTCGGCGCCGGACAGCGCTGGCAGGCTCATGTCGAGCACCACCAGGCTCGGCAGTCGTTCGCGCAGCCGGCGCAGCGCCTGCAGGCCGTCGCGCGCGACGTCGACCACGTGGCCGGCGCGCGACAGGGCCCGCGCGAACACTTCCGCGGTCAGCGGTTCGTCTTCGACCAGCAGCACGCGCGTGCTGCGCTCGGTCTTCACCAGCTGCTCGGTCCGCTGTGGAGCGTTGGTGTTTTCTGGGGGTGCAATGAGGGTCGGCATGATCGCTCTCCTTCGAACACCCCGACCTATCGGTGCTTGGGGCCCCGCGAATGGAGCCGAGTCAGTCGACGGGCAGACGTTCGCAGAGCACCAGCGTCTGTTCGGCGATGAATCGCCGCAGGGCCCGCACCGCCAGCGGGCGCAGGCCGGCCGCGCGCAACTCGCGCAGGAACGCGCCTCGGCCCACGGCTGCGCGCCCTGAACGCTTCTTGCCCACGGCGCGCCGCAGCAGGCGTCGCGCGTGCTGCAGGCTGTGCGCATCGAAGAAGGACACGACGATCGGGCCGCGGCATACGCGCGCCAGTTCGCGCAGGATGTCGATCCTCTCGACAGCTGTCGGGATGTGCTGCAGCAGCCGGTGGCACAACAGACCGGCGAACACTCCGTCGGCGAACGGCAGCGCATGCACGCTGCCGCAGACGCGCGGTCGTTCTGGCCCGGCGGCCCGCAACATCCCGGCATCGCGGTCGAGCCGCACGGTCGGCCCGGGCAGTTCGTCACTGAGCCGGCCGGCACCCGATGGGGCATCCAGCCACGGTCCGTCGGACCAGCGCGCCGCCCGCAGCAGGCTGCGCAGGGCAGCGCGTTCGCGGCGATCGGTCAGCGGGCCGTGGCCGCTCTGGAAGCGGCGATCGCGGTAGCGCTCGGCGTAGCCCGCTTCGCGTTCGTAGGGAGTCTCGGCCACGCGCCAACCGTATCCGCTGGTCGGGCGCGGTTCAGTCGCGGGCTCGAAGCGGTCGATGGCACCGCCGAGGCGAACCATGCAGGAACGAGAACAGCAGACGGGCATCGAGGCGCGGCGCGACCCGCGCGTCGACCTCGACGGAGAGGTCACCATCCAGTTCGACGCGGGCGCGATCGCCGGCTCGGGCCAGAACATCTCGGTGCAGGGTGTCTTCTTCACGGCCGAGGCAGCGCTGCCGGTCACGGTCCGCATCAAGGGGCGCGGCGTGGTGGCGGGGCGGTTGGTGCGCCTCGAGTCGATGGGCGACGGCCGCATCGGCATCGCGGTCCGCTTCGACGAAGCGAAGCCCGAGCTGATGGCCTAGCGCGCCGGACGCGCGGCGCCGCTTGACCTTTGCCCGGTGGCCCGTCCAGAGTGCGTGCATGAGCCTGCGCGACCAACTCAAGAAGGCCAATCTGCTGTCCGACAAGGACGCCAAGCGGCTCGCCCACGAGTCGCGCGTCGAGCGCAAGGACAAGGGGCGCGAGACGCTCGAGCAGGAAGCTGCGGCGCGGCAGCGCGAGATCGAGCAGCTGGCGGCGAAGGACCGCGAGCGCACCCGCCAGGAGACCGAACGCACCGAGCAGCAGCGCAAGCAGCGCGCCGAGATCGCCGCGGTGAAGGCCCTGCTCGCCGACGCGAAGAAGCCCGGCCCGGGGGCCGTGAAGTTCTACTTCGAAGCCGAGGACGGGATGTTGCCGTGGCTCGAGGTGTCGCCGCGTGAGGCGCAGGAAGTGCGCGCCGGCCAGCTGTGCGTCGTGCGTGCGGGCGCGCCGGGCACGCATACCTACCGGTTGCTGGCGCTCGAGGCGACGCGGCGTGTCGCGAGGGTGCAGCCCGAGGTCGTGGTGTGGGCGCCGCGCGGCGTGCTCAGTGCGTGAGCGGAGGGCGGCGTAGCGGGCGCGATCGCGCTCAAAATTCGATCTGCGCTTCGTCGACGCCCAGCGCTTGCCGCCGCGACAGCCGCAGGCGGCCGCGGTCATCGGCGCCGAGCACCGCGACGACCATCTCGTCCCCTTCGCGCGCGATGTCGCCGGCGGCGCGCACCGGCATGCGGTCGAGTTCTTCGACCGGCACGAGGCCCTCGTTGACGGCGTTGATCTTGACGAACGCGCCGAAGTCCTTCACGCCGGTGACCGTGCCGCGGTAGCAGCGGCCGACCTTCAGCACGCCGGCGGCGCGCTGGACCATCAACCGCGCGCGGTTCGCACTGCTCTGGTCGGTGGCGTAGATCAGCACTTCGCCCTGGTCGTCGACCGACACCCGTGCGCCGGTGCTCTCGGTGATCGCCTTGATGTTGGCGCCGCGCGCACCGATCAGCGCGCCGATCGCATCCGGCATGATCGCGAGGCGCAGCGCCTGTGGCACGAAGCGCGACGGCGTCGCGGGGGCGGCGATCGTCTTCTTCATCTCGCCGAGGATGTGCAGCCGGCCGTCGCGCGCCTGGGCCAGCGCCTGGCCCAACACCGCGTCGGGCAGGCCGCCGAGCTTGTTGTCGAGCTGGATCGCGGTGATGCCGCGCTCGGTGCCGACCACCTTGAAGTCCATGTCGCCGAGGTGGTCCTCGTCGCCGAGGATGTCGCTCAGCACCGCGTGGCGGGTGCCGTCGGAGATCAATCCCATCGCGATGCCGGCGACCGGGGCGCGCAGTGGCACGCCGGCATGCAGCATCGCCATCGTGCCGCCGCAGACGGTCGCCATCGACGAACTGCCGTTGCTCTCGGTGATCTCGCTCTCGACGCGGATCGTGTACGGGTAGGCGCTGCGTTCGGGCAGCATCGTGCGCAGGCCGCGGCGGGCCAGCGACCCGTGCCCGATCTCGCGGCGGC
>CAMAUH010000397.1 GCA_945861365.1 Candidatus Kuenenia stuttgartensis | reverse complement strand
GCGTCGAGCGGCAGGGCCGCGACCGACAGCGGCGCGCGCGCCGGCAACGCCAGCTCGCGCGGCGGCAGCGGCCGCGTCTCGCCGGGCTCGGTGCAGAAGTTCGCCCGCCCCGCGGCCGGCGGTGCGGCGGTCACCAGCGCAGTCGCCTTGATGGCCGTCGGCACGTACTCCTTCGTCTTCGCGGTGAAGGACTTGCCGAGCGTGAACTCGGAGAGCGCGCCCTTCGCAACCAGCGCAGCGACCACCAGCGTCAGCAACGCCAACACCTGTTCCTTGCGGATCGCCACGACTACTTGCCCTCCTTGAACGCGATGCCGAACGCGGTGCCCTTCACGGTGCACGGATCGCCGGGACGCTGTGGTTTCAGCAATTGCCAGCCATCCACGACCAGCGTGCGGCCGGGCTTCAGGCACGACTCGAGGAAGCCGAGCACCACCGGTTCGCTGGCCTGGAACTGGAACGACACCTGCTCCTGCACGAACGCATCGCGCGGATCGACCTCGCCGGGCCGCAGCGTGCGCGCGGCGCTGCGCGGGCCGCGCCGCGAATCGACCTTCAGCGTCAGGATCGCGCGCAGACCCGGCGCATCCTCGTTCGCCTTGCGCACCGCGTCGTGCGCGGCGAACAGGCGCTGCTGCACTTCGTCGAGCAGTTCGAGCCCGAACAGCACGCCCTTGATGTCGTCGACGCCGGTCGGCACGTCCCAGCTGAGGCCGCTCTCGGTGACCTGCACGTCGCGGTCGTCGGCGGCCCCGAGGATCGCCTGCTTCAGCGCGCGGCCGACCTGGTACTGGTACTCGTCGAGCTTGCCCTTGTTGGCGGGCAGGTACTTGTCCGACTGCACGAACGCGTTCGCGGCGCGCAGCTGCTGCACCGAGGTCGCGAGCTGCTCGCCTTCGGTGCGCGCCGCCGTCAGCGCCGCCTGGTCGAAGACGTCGGTCGTCGGCGCGCCGAGGCTCTTCGGCGACTTCGCGGCGCTGATCGGGTTGAACACGGTGTCGACGATGGCGCCACCGATCAACCACGCCACGGCGCCGATGCCGCAGCCGATCAGCCAGCGCTTGTTCTCCTGGACAAAAGCTCCGACGTCCATCAGCGGCCTCTGAGATCGATGGTCAACTTGAAGCGCTGCGAAGCCTCCGCAGCGGCGGGCAGGGGACTCATCACGGGTTCCAGTCCGGCTGCAGCGAGGTCGGCCTCGAGCTTCTGCTTCCACTCGACGGCGACGCGACCGACGTCGACGCCATCGAGCTCCTTGCCCGCGGCTTCGATGACGATCGAACGCTTCTTGCCGGCCCCACCGGTGCCGCCCGACGCCGGCAGATCGACGCGTTCGATCCACATCTGCTTCGGCAGGTTGGCGGCGATCGAGCGCTGCACTCGGATCAACGCGTGCATCGGCTCCGTCACCGCAGCCAGGTGGTCGAGCACCGCGCGCTGGGCCTGGTTCGACTCCACCGCGGCGGCCGCTTCGTTGTTGATGTTGTTGACGCGGGTGATGCGCGACTTCAGCGCCAGGCTCGCGGACTCCGCCGCGGCCACGTTGCCTTGCTGCGTCTTCGCCTTCAGGCCGAGCACCGCGACCACCAGCACCGCGGCGACGATGTTCCAGATCGTGCGCTGCTGGAACCGCTGCGCCTTGCGCACCGATTCCGGCAGGATCTCGAGCGAGTAGAGCGTGTCGTCGAGGCGCCCGACCGCGAGGCCGAGCGACACCACCGCCTCGTAACGCATCGCCTGCAGCTGCTCCTGGTCGGCCGGCGGCAACTGCGACAGGTCGAGGTTGGCGAATGGATCGAACAGTTCGACCGGGCAACGCAGCGCTTCGCGCAGGAAGCCACGCAGACCGCGCAGCCGCGCCCCACCACCACAGACCAGCACCTGGTCGAGCCGCAGGTCGGCGAGCTTCGTCTGCGCCTTGCAGAACGACAGCGAACTGGCGATCGCGGCGCTGATCGAACCGGCGCCAGCGCCGGCGGCCAGCGTCACCTTCTCGGCCTGGCCGCTCGCGTAGCGGCCGCGGCTCTGCGGATCGAGGTCGAGCAGGTCCTTCTTCAACGCCTCCGCCTTGCGGTCGCTGACGTTGAACGACGCGGCGATCGCGTCGTCGAGCACCTTGGTGCCGGTGCTGAGGTTGCGCGCGAACAGCAGGTCGGTGCCCTTGACGATGGCGAGGTCCATCGTCGTGTAGCCGATGTTGACGAGGCAGACGACGGCGTCGGCATCGACCGGGCCACACTTCAGGAACGCGTTGTAGAGCGCGGTGCAGTTCGGCACGAAGGCACCGACCGAACCACCGCTCGCCTTCAGTTCCTGCTGCAGGCGGTCGAGCGCTTCATCCTTCGCCAGCGCCAGCAGCACCGTGTCGACGCCCGCTTCCGGATCCTGCGTCGGCAGCAGGTTGTAGTCCGCGGACAGCGCACCGCCGGACTGCTGCGCGAGATCCTGGATCTCGAGGTCCATCAGGTTGCGCAATTGCCAATCCGGCGTCGGCGGCACCTGGCTGTAGCGCAGCGTCATGTCGCGGCCGGCCAGGCCGCACACCGCACCAGCCAGCGGGACACCGGCATCGCGCAGCGACACCGAAGCATCGCTCTCGCCGCGTGGCAGCGCCGCGAAGCGCTGCACCTTGACGCCGTGCTTGCTCGCCTGTGCGACGAGGATCTTGGCACTGTGGCTGCCGAGATCGACGGCAGTCGCTTTGTTCGCCATGGTGGTACTACTTGCTCCCCGAGGGAAGGTGCTTCTCGACGTACTGCCGCACGAGCTTGCCGAGACCGGCCTGCTGGGCTTCGTCGAACGCGGTCGCCAACTGTGTCAGCCGTTCCCGCTGGCTGCCGCGCTGCGCGTCGTCGATCGCTGCGAGCTGCGCCCGCGCCTTGTCGCGCAGTTCGCCGACCGCGGCGCGCTGTTCGAGGTTGTCGTCGCCGAAGTCGGCGATGAGGGATTCGACGCCCAGCACGACGCGCTCGAAACCGCCGCGCGTGGTGAAGAACGACGCCTCCTCGAGGTCGCGTTCGAGCCGCTGCTGCCGGTCGGCTTGCGCCGCCAGCAGTTCGCGCCGCAGCGCGAACGCCTCGGCGAGCACTTCGGAGTCCATCGGCGATTGCTGCTCGATGCTGCGCAACTGCTCCATCGCCGCACCCGGCTTGCCTTGCTGGCGGCTCTCGCGCGCCTGCCGCAGCAACCCGGCGGCGACCCGCCGTTCGTTGCCGAACGAGAACACCAGGTCGACGGTGGTCGCTGGCAACGTCAGCCGGTAGCGCGCCCCGGCGGTGGCGCCGCGGCAGGCCCCGCTGGCGGGCATGCGCAACCAGGTCCGCGTCAGGCGGTCGCCGAGCAACAGGGAGCTGGCGGTGAACTCGCCGTCGGCGCTGGCCGACGCGAACGTCGACTCCGCCGCGACCAGCAGCCCCGAGGCCGCTTCACTCGGCAGCACGAGCTGCAGGCCATCGCTGCCGGTAGCGGCCAGCTGCAGGCCGGCGTCGGTGGCCTTGCAGGCCAGCGTGGCGCCGACATCGCTGAGCACACACAGGCCGGCCTTGTGCAGGCCTTGCAGTGCCGCGGGCACGCTGCCCGGCAGCACTTCGAGCAGGACCACCGGGTTGTTGGTGTCGACCGAACGCACGGCCAGTGCCGCACCGGTGCCGAGCGCAGTCGGACCGGAATCCGGCGCCTTCAGTTCCAGCGCCGTCGCGGCACCGGCTTCGGTGATCGCGAGGTCGTCGACCAACACCGTCGCGGTGGCGGTCGGCAACACGGCGACGACTTCGAGCTGCAGGCGATCGCAGCCGGCCGGGATGGCGATCTCGCACTGCAGCCGCTGCCAGCCCTCGGCACCTTCGCAGCGCGTGCCGGTGCGGTACTGGAACGGCACCTGTTCGTTGGCGGCGAAGGCGAGGCCGCGCAGCGCCGCCTGGGCGCCCTGCTCGCACTTCACGTGGGCCGCCAGCACGAACGAGCGGCCGGTCAGCACCGGCAGCGCTTCCTGCAGGCGCAGCACACCGAAGTCGGCGGCGTCCGCGGCTTCCCCGCGATTGGCCAACAGCGCACCGCTGCCGGTATGGCCGCGCGAACTGCCCGTGAACGGCACGCCCGCGGCCCGCAGCGCCCAACCCTCTTCGGTCTCACAGGCACCGAGGTTGCCCGGCAGCTTGTTGCCGGTGACCACCAGCGGGTCGTTGCGCTTGCCGGCGCCAGCACCGCCGTCTTCGTTCACCGCCTGGCCCTGCCACCAGAAGTAGCCGCCAGCACCGAGCATCGCAGTGAGCACGAGCCCGAGCACCGCCACGGAACCGCCGCGGCCCTGCAGGCGACCGGCGTCGAGCTTGCGCACGGCGA
>CAMAUH010000396.1 GCA_945861365.1 Candidatus Kuenenia stuttgartensis | reverse complement strand
ACCTGCCCGGGGTCTGGCACGACCTGCAGTTCAGCGCCCGCGGCGACCGGCTGCGCGTGGTCTGGAACGGTCGCACGCTGTGCGACGTGCGCGACGGGTCGCTGGCGACCGGGCGCAGCGGCCTCTACTGCTGGGCCAGCACCGGCGCGTGGTTCGACGACGTCGTCGTGCAGACGCCACCTTTGCCGCGCGCCCTGACGGTCGGCATCGCCACCGGCAACCAGGACGTGCTGGCTGTGTGTGCTCCGGCCAGCGCCGGCCGCACCTACCTGCTGGCGCTGTCGCTGTCGCGCGTGCCGGGCATCGCGCTGTCGGCGCTGCAGCCGAACGACCCGCGCACATGGGAACTGTCGGACGATCCGTTCTTCCAGCTCAGCCTGTTGCCGAGCCCGTTCCTGCAGCAGTTCCTCGGCGTGCTGGACAGCGAAGGGCGCGCCACCGGCACGATCGTGTTCCCGCCGATCGTCTCGCAGCTGCTCGGCGGCCTGCCGCTGTTCGCGGGCGGCATCACCTACGACGCCGCGACGGCGCGCTTTGGCGAACTGCTGCCGACGGTGACGGTCACCGTGCCCTGACGCCGTTCAGTTCGCGATGCGCGCGCCCTGCAGCAGGGCGGCGAGGTGCACCGCCAGCGTCGATTCGAGCGTGTGCAGCGCGCGCGCGTGCGGCAGCAGGTTCGGCGTGGCTTCGTCGAAGATGCACGCCGTGATGGCGCCGCGCAGGAACTCGATCAGCACCCGGCCCGGATGCGCGACGCGCGCGAGGTCGGGACCGGTGCCGCACAGCACCGGCAACCACTGCGTCGCGACCGCATGGCGCGTCGCGGCGTCGGTCTTGCCGTCGAGGATCGCCAGCAACCACGTGCGCGCAGCGCGGCGGCGGCGGTTCAGCACCGACACCTGGATCGGCTGCGGGTTGCCGCGCTCGATGGCCCGGCGGTTCTGCCGCTCGATCGTGTGGTCGACCAGCGACCGCACCAGTTGCGGGATCGCCGGCGACACCTTGTCGGCGAGCCAGCGCTGGCCGTCGGTATCGGGCGTGCTGGCGCGCAGCGGCAGGCGGGCCGGCTCGAGGAAGGCGAACGGTTGGACCTCACGAACCACCGCGGCCGCGGTGTTCCGTTCCGATACGGGCGACTTCGTCATGCCGACACCATCGGCAGTTGTCCGCCGGCGACTTCAGTGCCTCGTCGCATCGCGCCACAAGGCGCCGAGCTCGCTGTCGACGATCGCGACAGCCGGCTCGGTCCCGCACAGGCACGCAGGCCGCGGGCCGTAGACCGCGTTGCCGTGCGCCAGCGCTTCGGCGCGGTGCAGGTCGCCGAGGTCGCAGCGCCGTTCGACGAAGTGCCGCGCGCGCGCCGCGGCGGCTTCGATCAGCAGCGCGCGGCCGATGCCGGGCAACACGCGGCCATCGAGTGCAGGCGTCACCCACTGCCCCTGCAGCCGCAGCCACAGCGTGCCGAACGACGCCTCCAGCACGCTGCCGTCGCTGGCGACCACGAGGCCGTCGTCGGCGCCGCCGTCCTGGGCCTGCTGCCGCACCGCGTCGTAGTAGGCGCGCGGCTCCGCCTTCAGGTCGCCGGGCGGCGCGTCGGCCGGCCGCGGCACCACGGTCGGCAACAGCCGCACGCGCGTGATCGGTGAACGCGCGCGCGTCGTCAGCACGGTGTGCACCGCGGTCCCACTCGGCAGCAGCTGCAAGCGCAGCACGCCGTCGTGGTGGTCGTTGGCCCGCAGCAGTTCCTGGGCGGCGGCCCGCAAAGTCGGCAGCGGCGCGAACGGCAAGCCGAGCCGTGCCGCGGTCGCATGCAGCCGCGTCAGGTGCCGCTCCCACAGCGGCAGCTCGGCAGCGCGCGCGCCCATCGTCTCGAACGGGGCGATGCCGGTGCGCGGTGGCAGCGCACTGGCGGCGACCGATCGGCCATCGAGCCAGCAGTTCATGCGGGCTCTCCCGGCCAGGAAACCCGGCATTGCAGCGCGCGCTCGATGCCGGCCATCTTCGCCAGCGACTCGCGCCACTCGGCGTGCGGATCGCTGAGCGCGGTGACGCCACCGCCGGCGTTGCCGCGCAGCCGGCCCTGGCGATGCACCAGCGTGCGGATCGCGATGTTCAGGTGCAGCTGCTCGCCGGGGCCGAACCAGCCGATCGCGCCGGTGTAGACGCCACGGCGCGCCACTTCGAGCTGCTCGAGGATCTCGAGGCAGCGCAGCTTCGGGCAGCCGGTGATCGAGCCGCCGGGGAACGTCGCGCGCAGCAAGTCGACCGCGCTGGTGCCGGGCAAGAGCCGCGCCACCACCGTCGCGAACAGATGGTGCACCTGTGCGAACGTCGCGTGTTCGGGGAACGGCCCGACCTGCACCGAGCCGACCATCGCCAGCTTGCCGAGGTCGTTGCGCAGCAGGTCGACGATCATCGCCAGTTCGGCCTGGTCCTTGTCGCTGGCCAGCAGTTCGGCGAGCAGCGCCGCGTCGCGCTGCGGGTCGGCGTCGCGCGGGCGCGTGCCCTTGATCGGCCGCGTGCGCACGTGCTCGCCATCGCGGAACAGGAACTCCTCGGGCGAACTGCTCAGCACCGCGGTGCCCTGGCCATCCTCGATGTACGCGGCGAACGGTGCCGGGCTCTGTTCGCACAGCCGCCAGAACAGCGTGCGCGGATCGCCGTGCCAGTCGGCGGTGAACGGCTGCGTCAGGTTGGCCTGGAAGATGTCGCCGGCGCGGATGTGTTCGACGACCGCGGCGACGCGCGCTTCGTAGTCGCGCTGGCCCAGCTGCGCGTGCAGCGCGGCTGCAGCCGGGACCGGCGGCGCCCCGGCCGGCACCGCCGGCGCGAACTCCTGCACGCGCCGGTAGGCCGCGACGTGCAGCACCGGCACCGGGAAGTCGTCGGTGAGTCGCTGCGGCCAATCTTCGACGTCGCGGCCGAGGTCGTAGCCGAGCCAACCGACCACCCGGTGCCGGGCGTGCTCGCGCAGGAACGCGTCGAGTGCGGCGAACGCGCCGTCGACGTCGCCGGCAGCGCGCGCCAGCGTCGCCACCGGCTCCGTGCACAGCCAGGTCGCCCCGCGCCCACCGCTGTGCAGCAGCGCGACCGGCTCGCCGCGGGGCGCTTGCAGCAGCGCCGCGAACGGCGCCGACGCCGCGGCCTCGTTCACGCGCGCAGCCAGCTGGCTTTGCGCTTCTCGAGGAACGCCGCCATGCCTTCCTTCATCTCGGCGGTGCTGCTGATCATGCCGAACAGGTCGGCTTCGAGCGCCAGGCCGTCCGCCATCGGCATGTGCACGCCGCGGCGCACCGCCTGCTTCGCCAGCGCCAGCGCTTGCGGGCCGCGCGACACGATCTTCGCCGCGACCGCCTTGCAGTGCGCCAGCAGGTCGGCCGGCTCGGTGACGCCGTTGACGAGGCCGACGCGCAGCGCTTCGTCGGCGGTGATCTGGTCGCCGGTCAGGATCATCTGCAGGGCCGTGCCGGTGCCGCACAGGCGCGCGAGGCGCTGCGTGCCGCCGTAGCCGGGGATGATGCCGAGCGACACTTCGGGCAGGCCGAGCTTCGCGGTCTTGCTGGCGAATCGCATGTCGCACGCCAGCGCCAGTTCGAGGCCGCCGCCGAGCGCGAAACCGTTGATCGCGGCGAGCACCGGCTTCTTGCAGTTCTCGATGCGCAGCGTCAGCGCCTGGCCGCGCAGCGCGTTGTCCTTGCCGTCGAGCACGCCCTGCTTGCTCAGCACGCCGATGTCGGCGCCGGCGACGAACGCCTTCTCACCGGCCCCGGTCACGATCACCGCACCGATGTCCGCGTCGGCATCGATCGCGGCGAACACCGCATCGAGCTCGGCGATCGTCACGTCGTCGAGCGCGTTCATCTTGGTCGGCCGGTTGACGGTCACGACGGCGAGGTGCCCCTCGCGAACGAACAGCACGTTCTGCAACGCATTCAGGTCGATCGCCATGGCCTAGCCCTCCTGCGCCTTCTCGGCCGGTTCGCGCTGTTGCCGCGGTCGCAGCGAGATGCCGCGGATCGCGACGCGCTCCTTCGGCTTGCTGCGCTCGCCGGCCGGGCCGAACTCGCAGTCGATGGTCGCGATCGCGTCGAGCACGTCGAGACCTTCTTCGACCTTGGCGAACACCGTGTACTGGCCGTCGAGGAAGTCGGCGCTGTCGGCGTGCACGATGAAGAACTGCGAGCCCGCCGAGTTCGGGTCACGCGCGCGCGCCATCGACACGATGCCGCGGGTGTGCGGGATGTCGTTGAACTCGGCCGGCAGCTGGAAGCCGGGGCCACCGGTGCCCGGCGCCCCCACGGCCCCTGCCTTCGAGTTCGGGCAGCCACCCTGCACCATGAAGTT
>CAMAUH010000395.1 GCA_945861365.1 Candidatus Kuenenia stuttgartensis | reverse complement strand
CTCGAAACGTCCTGGTTGTTGCCGGCATTTTGTTGCTGCTCGGGGGCGCGATCCTGAGTGGTCTCGGCGTTTTCGAGCTTCTGGATGACGGCTGGTTCTGGCCGATGGCTCCCTTTGGTGCTGGCCTCCTCGTGTCTGGCGTTGCCTGCCTTGTCCTGGCTGGGCGTTTCCAGGCCGACCCCAACCGGTAGGATAACTGTCCAACAAGACCTTGGATCCGACGAGCGCCGCAGCGGCGCTCGCGGCTGATGGCCAAAGACGTTAGTCCCACCAGTCACCGTACATGAAGGCTGCCGAAGTCTACGCCTTGCTGAAGCCGGACTTGGGTCCCTGGTTCAAGAGCGCTGGTTTCCAGCGTGCCGAGGGCTTCCTCAGTTGGTGTCGTTCCCGCGGTGATGCCTACACCGTGGTGTGGTGCCAGGTGTCCCGAGATTCATGGGATGCCTATGCCGGATCCAAGTTCGTCGTGACGTTCCAGAGGTCTGTCGAGCCGGTTCCTGGAGCCATGCAGTCGCGCAGTGCAAGGTTGGCGGACTTGCTCCAGCACGATGCGCTAGTGGAACTTCGTAGCTTGCAGAACACCGTCATCGCTGGTTTGGTTGCTCCGCCCGATTCGCATGCGGCTCTGCATGTCTCGGACCTCGCAACGCAGCGGTACCGCAAGAAGTTCGTGCTGGACGCCGAGCCGTACTCGGACCGCGATGATGTTTGGCTTCGCTACGCAACGCCAGACCACGTGCGCGCGTGGTCGCGCTTCATCCTTGCGCGGTTGCCTGCATGTGTGGCGACGGTAGAGTCGTGGGCCTGACACGACCTTGGAGCCGGCAAGCGCCGCTGCGGCGCTCGCGGCTCAAGTTCAATGACGTTGGCGCACGCCGCTCCACCATGTCCAGCTCGTCGTGGGTCTGCTTCGAGTGTCGGCTTGCGGTGCGAAGGCCGACTCAGCACGAGGGCGATGTGCTGTGCCCGGAATGCCGCACCGTCTGCTGGCGGCTGGGCTACAAGATCCCCGTGCCCCCCAAGCGGGATGTGCGTGCCTGGCATGATCTGGAGCAGGAGATTCGCCGGCTTGAGGCGATGTCGCCCAACTCAGGGCGGGCCAGTGCGATCAGGATGCTGCGGAGGAGCCTCGACGGCGCCTGACAAGCAGCCGGAGCCGACCGGCCGTCAAGCCGGCCGGCGCTTCAGCGGCAAAGACAATGGGCGCGCGAGGCGCTTTCCAACTACCGGTTCACTGGAACAGGAACATGCAGCTGATCCGCACGATCAAACCCAAGGCCTGGCTCGCTGTTGCGAAGGCGCTCTTGGCTCTCATGTTGGCCGTGCTTTTCCTGGTCGACGGCGTGCGACAGCTGGTGCTCCTTTTCGGCGTCGTCTTCGGGCTTGTCGGAATCTGCTTCGCGTGCGCCTGCTACAGTCATCGCGCCGCCCAACCAGGCGCATCCGTCGACGATCGCCGCAGCGGTGCTCGCGGCTGATCGACAAAGACGTCGACCCGACTCGCGCACATGAAATCCGCCTCGCTCATTCTCTGCGCTGCATCGCTCTGGATCTCTGCTTGTGCGTCTCGCCCATCGGCAAGCGCGGCGACCACGACCCACACTCTGCTGACGTGGGGGAATGGGGCGCCTCGCCTGAAGGTCGACGTACCTGCGACCTTCTCGCTGAGTCGGCAGGAGGGACCTGACTTCGACGTGTTCCATTTCTCATCGGAGTCCAGCGAGAGCCGGATTGGGGTGTACCTCGGACGCAATCCGGGGTTGCTCAGCAGCCAGGCTGGCGTCACGGTGCAGCGCTACCCAGGACGAGTCGGTGGGGTTCCAGTCGAGTGGCTGCGCTGGTCAGAGGATGGCAGGCAGCGGAGCGAGGCGTTGGTGGCCGGCTTCTTCGGGCAGTCCAAGCAGAAGGACTCTGCGGGGCTTGCCATCCACATTTTTGTCGGCGCCACTTCGCAGTTGGATGTGGCGCATATGGAAGCCGCTGCCGCCACCCTGAGATTGGAGGAGGAGAGATGAGGCGAGACCTCGCCATGCGCTGCGGCGACCCCGACCATCCCATCTCGCTTGCAATCGTGGCCTCTCGCGGGCGGGGGCGCTGACTTCAGGTCGTTGGCCCAACGCCACGGCGACCGTCGGGGACCTCGGGTTGCCTCGGGCGCCGAAATGGGCAGAGAAGAACCGCCGCTCGCAAACTGCAAACCGGCGACTGCGCGACAGCTTCTTCCCCTGAGCCCCGCCACAATGTCCCGATGCTCCGGCTCCGCCGCATCATCCCGCTCGCCGTGCTCCTCGCCACCGCCTCCGCGCAGCAGCCCGCGCCCACGCCGCCACCCGCACCCAAAGCCCCTGCGGCCGCACCGCCGAAGCGCCCGCAATGGCAGCCGACCCTGACGCTGCCGAACGACCTCTGGCAGGACGTCACCGCCGCGACGATCGGCACCACCGCCGAATGGACCAACAAGGTCGAACTCGCCGACGTCGACGGCGACGGCCGCGTCGACATCCTTTTCGCGAACGGCGGCGACTACGACACGCCCGGCCAACCGGTGCCGAGCCGCGTGTTCCGCAACCCCGGGGCCGCCACCGCCTGGCCCGAGATCACCACGCAGGTGTTCGGTGACCAGCGCTTCCTGGCCCGCGTCATCAAGGTGCGCGACGTCAACGGCGATGGCACCGCCGATGTCTTCGTCGGCACCACGTTCCAGACGCAGAGCCGCCTGTTCCTCGGCGACGGCAAGGGTGCGTTCCGCGACGCGACCGCGACCTGGCTGCCGCAGGCGCCGCGTTCGATCGGCGATGCCGAGTTCGGCGACGTCGACGGCGATGGCGACCTCGACCTCGTGCTCGCCGACCAGGGCGAAGGCTCGATGATGAAGAACGCCGGGGCGCGGCCGCGGCTGTGGCGCAACGACGGCGATCGCTTCACCGACCTCACCGACAGCCACGTGCCCGCGTGGGCGGTGCGCTTCTGCTGGGAACTCGAACTGCTCGACGTCGACGGCGACCTCGACCTCGACCTGTTGTGCAGCAGCAAACGTTCGCCGGGCTCGTTCTTGGCGCACAACGACGGCCAGGGCCGCTTCACGGACGCGACGGTTGGCAACCTGCCGCAGTTCACCAACAACTACGAGTTCGAGGCGATGGACCTCGACGGCGACGGCGTGCTCGACGTCGTCACCATCAACGATGGCCAGGGCGCGCAGCGCTTCTGCGAACACGTGTTCCGCGGCGACGGCAAGGGCGGCTTCGTCGACGCGACCGCTCTGCTGTGGCCGGCGGCGGACAACCCGCAGTGCGACGACAACATGGTCGCGTTCCTCGACTACGACAGCGACGGCGACGCCGACTTCCTGATCGGTTCGCTGGACGGCTTCGACCGCCTGCTGGTCAACGACGGCAAGGGCCATCTGCGCGCCGGCGCGCCGGTGTTCGCCGGCGATCCGACCAAGGGCACGCTCGGCATCGCGTTCGCCGACCTCGATGGCGACGGCCGCCTCGACTGCGTGCACGCGCAGGGTGAGGTGCCAAAGGCCATGCACGACGTCGTCTGCTTCGGCAAGGCGATCGCGAAGGACACCGCACCGCCGAGCCTCGGCGCGTTCGCGGTGCCGGAACGGATCGCGGTGGGGGGCGTGCTCGACGTGCGCGTGCGCGTGCACGACCGCAAGAGCCCGTGCATGCCGCACGATTGGCGGCACGTGCAGCTGCGCGTCGCGCAAGGCGGCAGCGAACGGGTCGTGCCGCTGCAGTGGTATGGCGAATACCTGTGGCGGGCCGCGGTGCCGATGCCGACCGCGGGCGAAGTGACCGTGCAGCTCGAAGCGATGGATGCCGCCGGCAACGAAGCGAAGGGCACGACGCAGCGCGTGCGCGTCGGCAGCTGAGTCAGCGCACTGCCGCGAGCAACGCCGAACGTTCCGCCGCAGAAGCACCCGCCAACCGCAGGCGCAGCGCTTGCGCCGCCGCCTTCGCCGCCGCATCGCGCACATCATCCTCCGGCCGCGTGCGGCACGCTGCGAAGTCGAACGGCAGCGGCTCGCCCGCATCGACCTTCGCCGCATCGACGACCACGACGCTGTTGGCGAACGCGCGGAACTCGGCCGCGATCGCCGCATCGACGACGCTGCCCGCTTCGCGCGTCACGCTGGCGATCACCGACAGCGAGCCGCCTTCGGCCACAGCGCGCGCCGCGGCGAACAGCTGCTTGCTGGCCTGCAGCGCCAGCGCATCGAGGCCCGGGCACAGCCAGCGGCCCGACGCCGGCTGGTCGAGCTGGCTCGCGCGCACCAGCGCCGTCAGCCCGTCGACCAGCAGCAGCACCGGCGCGCCGGCTTCGACCGCGCGTTGCGCGCTG
>CAMAUH010000394.1 GCA_945861365.1 Candidatus Kuenenia stuttgartensis | reverse complement strand
CGGCTCCGGCAACCCGGTCACATCGACCATCGCCGCCGCCGGCAGCGCCGTCAGCACGCCGAGCACCGCGGCGATGCCGACCATGGCGACCTGCGCCCGCCGGTTCACGGCCCGCGCCAGTTCCACCTGGCCAGCCCCCAGCAGGCGCGCGAGCCACGCGAGCAGCGCCGTCGACACGCACTGCCCCACCAGCATCGGCAGGAAGTTCCAGGTGGTCGCCACGTGGGCGGCTTGCACCGCTTCCTCACCGAGCCGGCCGACCATCGCCAGGTCGACGAGGTTGATCGCGGCATGCAGTGCCAGGCCCAACGCGAGCGGCAGCCCTTGCACGAACACCGCGCGGGTCGGCGAACGGCGGAGCAACGGGTCTGCGGCGGGAGGCGACACGGCCGCGCAGCCTAGGCGACGGCAGCACCGCCGCGAACCGCGGTCAGCTGAGGATCTCGCGCGCCCGGTCGAGGATCTTCGTCGGGCTGAACGGCTTGGTCATGTAGTCGTTCGCGCCAGCGGTCTTGCCGATCTCGCGGTCGCACTCCTGCCCCTTGGCGGTCAGCAGGATGATCTTGACCCCGTCCAGCGACGCGTCCGCGCGCACCGCTTGCGTCACCTGGAAGCCATTGAGCTTCGGCATCATCACGTCGAGGAACACCAGGTCGGGCTTGTGCTCGCGGATCGCCGCCAAGGCGTCCTCGCCGTTCCGCGCCTCGAGCACGCGGTAGTCCTCCTTGCGCAGCACGAAGGTCAACGAACGGCAGATGAACGGCTCGTCGTCGACGACGAGGATCGTGCGCTGGGTCATCGGTTTCCTCCGGTGCCGCTGTAGCGGAGCACCACGGCGGTGACATCGTCGCTGCCGACCTGACCGCGCCGGAACTGATCGAGCTCGTGCAACAACCCGTCGAGGATGCGCGAAGCACTGCGGTTGGGCGCCAACTGCGCGAACACCGCCGCCAGGCGGTCCTCGCCGAACATCTCGTCGCTGGCGTCCATGGCCTCGGTGATGCCATCGGTGAACAGCAGCACGCAGTCGCCCGGCTGCAGCACCAGGCGGCGCGACGGGTAGTCGGGATTCGGCAGGAAGCCGAGGATCGTGCTCTCGCTGGCCACCCGCTCGACGCGGTCGCTGGCGGCCCGGTAGACGAACAGGTCGTTGTGCCCGGCACTGACGTAGTCGACTTCGCCGCTGCCCGGGCGCACGGCCATCGCCGCCGCCGTCAGGAAGCGCTCGGTGCGCGTCAGGTCGGCATGCATGCTCTTCGCCAGCGCATCGAACACGGGCTTCGGGTCGCTGTGCACCGAGGCCAGCGTGCGCAGCATCGCGCGCGCCGACACCATGATCATGCCGGAGGCGAGGTTGTGCCCCGACACGTCGGCGATCACCACCAGCGTGCGGCCGTCGGCCATCGGCACGTAGTCGAAGTAGTCGCCACCGACCGCGCCGCACGCGAAGTAGCGCGCCGCGACGTCGAAGCCGCGCAGGTCGACGGCGCGTTCGGGAAGGATCTGCACCTGGATGGCCTTCGCCATGCTCAGTTCCTTGCCCATCTCGGCCGTCTTGCGGGCGCCGAGCACCGCGCCCAGCATGGCCGCGAACGACTCCGCGACCAGCCCTTCGTTGTTGTCCAGCTGCGCTGCTTCGGCCGGCGCGGCATCGCCATAGGCCGTGACCTTGTCGATCAGCAACAACGCGCCGAGCCGGACCCGCTTGTCGCCGGCCCCGTAGGTCACCGGCACGCCGAGGACCTGGTGGCGCGCGAGATGCTCGGGCGAACCGGGCTCGCCGAGCCGCTTGCCCGGCGGCACGGTCCGGATCACGACGCCTTCGTCGATCGCCAGCACGTCGGCGAGCAGACCTTCCACGGGCACCACGGGATCGAGCGCGGTCTCGCCACGGTCGCCACGCTGGCGCTCGTTGGGCTCGTTGATCACCACCTCGCAGCAGCCCTTGCTGGCGTGGTAGGCGAGGTAGATGACCCGCTGCACCGTCGCGGCGCGCAGGCAGGCGCGCGCGCCCTGCTTGGCGATCTCCGCATCGCTGCCGCCGGCCGACAAGCGCGGCAAGGTCTCGCCGTACATCGAGACCTGCTCGAGCAGCCGCAGCGCGCTCGAGTTCATGCTCTCCATGTCCAGCTCGAGGCGCTCCCGTTCGGCGACGCTCGCCAACAGGGCCCCGACCAGCTCGTGCACGGCCCCCGCGTCGGCTGGCACCGTCGCCAACAGGCTGCCGCGCGGCAGGTCCTGGCGGACCTCGGCGCCGGTGCTTGGCGAACCGAACGCCTGCGTCGGATCCCCGGCACCGTCGAGCAACTGCACAGCCACCCCCGCAAAGGCGCGCGGGATGGCTGCCAGCAGGTCGCTGGATTCCTGATGCAGCATGGCGTTCAGGTGGTGGTGATCGCGATCGCGCGGGCGAACTTGGTCATGGTCAGGACGTTCCAGTCGCCCTGACGCTCGTAGTCGACCTGGTCCATCACCAGTCGGGCGATGCGGATGCCATGCCCACCGACTTCGGTCGGCATGCCCACGTCGGCACCCGTGGCGATCTCGTGGGCCAGTGGATCGAAAGCAGGTCCACGGTCGCGCAACGTGATGCGCAGCGATTCCCCCTGCAGGTCGAACACCACCTCGATGGGTTTGCTCTCGTCCAACTGGTAGCCGTGCCGCAGCACGTTGGTCACCATCTCCTGCAGCGCCAGCAGCACGTTGTAGCGCGTTCCCTCCGGGTCCTCGTCGAAGACCACCGACTCGAGCAAGGTTTCGCCGGTCTGCCAGACCAGACGAAGGTGGTCCATCGGACCGGTGAGCTTGATGGCAACCTGGGAAGACATCGCCGTCGCTTATCGACCGGCACCAGTCCAGGCATGAGCCCCCCACCTCGAAGCGAACCGTGCCCCTACACGCCCATGGCATGGCCGCAGGTGGTTCTGTAGCTTTGGGTATTCGCGGTGCCGCCGCGTCCCGGGGCGGGACGCACGGTGCAGGAGGGATGTGCAAGTGTTCCAGCGTCGACAGTGGCAGGTGAACGATTCCCGGAAGGGGTCGCTCGCACGTTCGTACTCATGGATCGCACTGCTTGGCCTGGTGCTGCTCACCAGCTGCGCTGCTGCGCCGGGCAACCCAGCCCCGGCCTACAGCCCACCGACCAGCGTCTCCTCCAGCGTGACCTTGGCGCGGCCGTCGATGCCCGCCGCCGTCGAGTTCGACCTGCTCGAACGGAACCAGACCGCACCGGCCCTGCTGCGGCGCGCCTTCCTGGCACTCGAGCTGCATCGACCGCAGGAGGCACTCGACGACGCCGGCGAAGTGCTCTACGGCCCGAAGAAGCCGTCCGCCAACGAAGAAGCCTTCGCCCGCTTCCTGCGCGCCGAGGCCTTCGCGCAACAGGGCATGCCGGAACGCGGCCAGTACGACCGGGAACGCGCCGCCGTGCTGACGCTCGATCTGCAACTGCGCCAACGACTGCAGTCGGCCATTCCGATCCCCCCCGAGCAACCGCGCGCGATCGCCGATGTCGACCTCGTCGTCACCGATCGCAGCGACTGGAACGCGAAAACTCCCCGGCGCAAGAACATGGACCCGATGGGGAGCATCAGCCGCCTGACGATCCACCACTCGGCGATGTTCCTGCGCGACACGCGGCCGAGCGCCTGCGCCGCCCAGATCCAACGCATCCAGATGGATCACATGCAGACGCGCGGCTACGGCGACATCGGCTACCACTACCTGATCGATCCTTCCGGTCGCATCTGGGAAGGCCGCGACCTGCAGTGGCAGGGTGCGCACGCCAGTGGCGACCACAACGTCGGCAACATCGGCATCTGCCTGCTCGGCAACTTCATGCCGGGCCGCAAAGGCCACAAGCCGAGCCAGCTGCAGGTCACCGCGATGGAGCGCCTGGTCGCCCAGCTGCTCCGCCGGCACCAACTGGGTGCCAACGACATCTACTGCCACAGCCACTTCAAGAACACCGAGTGCCCGGGTGAGCTGATGGAGCCGGTGGTCGCCCAGTTGATCCGCAACATGCAACGCAAGGGCGTCACCGGCGTCGCCGCAGCGGCCGCAGACCACTAGCCAAGGCAACGGCGGCACTGGCCGTCGAAGACCGATCGGCCCACAGGGCATCGCCATCGCGCCGGGTGGCCTCGACGGTCGATACTGGCGCATGCAGGACGCCGGCCGAGCCCCGACCACGACTCCGCTGCCGGGCACGAAGACCAGCTGCGCGCTGCTGACGCTGCTGACGATCCTGATGGCGTGGCCGTCGCCGACCGCCCTGTCGGTCTGGGTCCGCCCGGCCTACTTCGCACTGCTGTCGTGGTTCTTCTGGCGCGCCACGCGCGGCATGCCGGAGCTGCGCGGCCAGCCGCTGCGCCTCGTACGCAGCGGG
>CAMAUH010000393.1 GCA_945861365.1 Candidatus Kuenenia stuttgartensis | reverse complement strand
CGCGATGCTGCGCGACCTCGTCGTCGTGATGGCGATCCGTCCGGCCGGCAAGGGTGAGGAAGTGCTCGCCGCGAAGCCGGACCTGGTGCTGCAGCCTGGCTGGCGCGTCGTCGTGCTCGGCACGCGCGCCGCGATCCGCGAACTGCGCGGCGACCGGCCCGGCGACGACGAGTAGGCTCCGCACTCCGCGGCGTTCCCGCCGCATCAGGAGCCGCCCGCATGCCCAGTCTCGTTCTCGCGCGCCTCGCCGCCGCGTTCGCCGCGTCGATCCCGTTCTCGTTCGCCCGCGCCCAGGAGCCTGAACCGGCCAGCACCCCACCACCGGCTGCGTCGCTGGGGCTCGGCGACGAGATCCCGTGGCGCACCGATGGCCAGGAGTACGTCGAAGGCGGCAAGGTGAAGAACGTCAAGGTCGACCGCATGGCACTGGTCGACGAGGCGTGCGCGGCCGCGAAGCAGAAGGGCACGCTGGTGCTGTGGTACATCCACCGCATCCAGGAGAAGACGCTGCACGGCAACCAGATGTACCGGTCGCCGGTGCTCGACGTGTACGCGCGGCAGGTGCTGTTCGGCGATGCCGACACAGCCGAGCTGGCGACGCACGCGTTCGTGCCGCTGCGCTGCGTGATGGACCAGAAGCTCAGCGACCGCTTCGGCCTCAAGCCGCTGGCGTTCGTCGAGCCCGCGGTCGTGTTCCTCGACGGCGACGGCAAGGTCGTGCACTTCGTCGAACGCATCCGCACCTTCCATGGCCCGTGGTTCGCGGACCTGTGCGTGCGCGTGCTCGAGCAGGCGAAGGTGACGCTGGCCGGGACGTCCGTCGACGAACTGCGCCGCGCCGGCCGCTGGCGCGAAGCCCTGGCGATGGCATTGAAGAAGGACGACAAGGCAGCCGCCGATTGGCTGCAGGTCGCGCGCCTGCAGCGGTTGCTGCACCAGTACGCCGAAGCCCTGGCCAGCGTCGGCAAGGCCCTCGACACCGGCAAGGGCGCGGCGGTGACGGCCGACGCGATGGCCGAACGCGGTCTGCTGCTGACCTTGCAGGGCAAGCTGCTCGATGCGCAACCGGCCCTCGAACAGGCCTGGCGCAGCAAGAGCGAACGGGCGGCCGAGGCCGGTTACCGGCACGCCTGCAACACGCTGCAGCTCGGCGACGAAGCGGCGGCGATGCGGCGCTTCCAGCTGGTCGCCCAGAAGCACCCCGGCACGCGCTTCGGCAAGCGCGCGCTCGCCAACACCACGCTCGGCCCCGACGACCGGCCGCTCGGCGCCGCGTTCACCGGCTTCGAGTCGATGGCGGTGCTGCCGGAAGCGGCGTGGCAGGGCCTGCCGAAGGACACGCGGTGGCAGGGCGAGCACCGCTCGGTCGCGGCGATGGCCGCGGCCGGCGTCGAGTTCCTGCTGGCGCAGCAGCGTGACTCTGGCGGCTTCACCGATGCGCGCTACGCGTACTGGCCGAGCAGCGAGATCACGCCGAACGTGTGGGTCGCGATCACCGCGATCGCCGCCACCGCGCTGTTCGAGCATCGCTCTGCGGTACCAGCCCTGCAGGACCGCGTCGACCGCGCGCTGGCCCGCGCCGAGTCCTACCTGCTCGACCCCAAGCACCTCAATCGCGGCGCCAACGAGGACTGCTACTCGGATGCCTACCGGCTGATGTACTTCGCGCGGCGCGCCAACCGCGGCGACGACGCGGCGCGGCAGCAGGCCATCGCGCGCATGAACGAGATCGTGCAGGCCGCGGCCGAACGCCAGAAGGCGAGCGGCTTCTTCGCGCACGAGTACGAGAACGCGTTCGCCACCGGTGCGGTCGTGCAGGAGCTGCTGAGCGCGAAGGCCGCCGGCGCCTCGGTGCCGACGCAGGTCACCGACAAGGCGGCGCAGGCGCTGCTCAGCGCGCGCATGCAGACGGGCACCTACGTCTACGGCGGCTCGGTCGCCGAACGCGGCGATGCGACGCTGAAGGACAGCGCTGGCCGCATGCCGGTGTGCGAAGGCGTGCTGTTCCAGCTCGGCCGCAGCGACCTCGACAAGGTGCGCTTCGCGCTGCAGAACTTCTGGGACCACATGCAGCGGCTGGAGACCGTGCGCCGCAACGACTTCCACAGCGACGGCGAGCTGGCCGGCTTCTTCTTCTTCCACTCGGTGTTCCACGCCAGCGAGGTCGTGCGCCTGTTGCCCGCGGAGGAACAGGCCCCGCACTGGCAGCGCTTCCGCACGCTGCTGCAGGAGATCCCCGAACTCGACGGCAGCTGGCTCGACAGCCACGAACTCGGCCGCAGCTACGGCACCGCGATGGCGCTGCTGACGTTGGCGAACTGCGCGCAGTGAACGACACCACCGGCGGGACGCTGCCGCGACGCCGCCGGCGCGGGGCGGCGTTGCCTCGCGAGCATCGACACCGCGCGCCCGGGCGATAGCCTTCCCGCCCCGCGATGAGCCGACGCACCGCAGCCGCCCTCCTGATCACCCGCGGTGAAGGCCAAGAGCGCACCGTGTTCCTGGCCGAACGCGCGCCGGAGCTGCGCTTCTTCGGCGGCTACCACGCCCTGCCCGGCGGCACCGTCGGCGACGAGGACCGCGCGCTCGGCGGCGACGAAGCCGCGATCCAGGCCTGCGCCCACCGCGAACTGTTCGAGGAGACCGGCCTCGTGCGGCATCGGCTGCCGCCGGCCCGCACCAGCGGCGACGCGCTGACGACGATGCGCGAGCAGCTGCTGGCGCACGAACAGGCGGACCCGAAGCAGAAGGGCGCGTCGCCGTGGCCGGGCTTCGTCGCCGGCTGCACCCCACCGCGCCCGCTGCGCGAGCTGTGCCGCATCGAGACGCCGCCGTTCGCGCCGGTGCGCTACGACACCACGTTCCTGCACGTGCCGATCGAGGACTGCATCGCCGGCACGGCCGGCCGCCGCCCCGACATCTGGCCGGGAGAACTGGTCAGCGGCCGCTTCTGGTTGCCACAGCAGGCACTCGCCTCGTGGCGCAACGGCGATCTGCTGCTGGTGCCGCCGGTCGTGATCCTGCTCGAGCACATGGCGCAGGCGGTCGACTTCGAGCACTTCGCCCGCGAGCTGGCGGGGACCACGCAGGGCTACCACGACGGCCACCTGCACCAGGTGCGCTTCTCGCCCGGCATCGTGCTGGCGCCGCTGCGCACGCCGACGCTGCCGCCGGCGACGACGACCAACTGCTACATCGTCGGCCACGAACGGCTGTGGGTCGTCGACCCGGGCTCGCCGGACCCGGCCGAGCAGGAGCGCCTGCTGGTGCTGCTCGGCGAGCTGACCGCGCGCGGCGCCAAGCTCGAAGGCATCCTGGTCACGCACCACCATCCCGACCACGTCGGTGGCGTCAACGCACTGAGCCAGGCGCTGGACCTGCCGGTGCGCGGCCACCCGCTGACGCTGGCCCGGCTCGAACCGGGCCACCGCGCTGGCGCAGCCCTCGACGACGGCATGAAGGTGGCGCTCGGTCGCTCGCCCGACGGCCAGACCGGCTGGGAACTGCTCGCCGTGCACACGCCCGGCCACGACCGCGGCCACCTGTGCTTCCGCGAGTCGCGCTACGGCTCGATGCTGGTCGGCGACATGCTGTCGACGATCAGCACGATCATCATCGATCCGCCCGAGGGCCATCTCGCCACCTACCTGCAGAGCCTCGAACGGTTGGCGACGCAACCGATGACGACGCTGTACCCGGCCCACGGCCCGGCGCTGCGCGATGGCCAACGGCTCGTGAAGCAGTACCTGCGGCACCGCCGCCAGCGCGAAGGCAAGCTCGTCGAGGTGCTGCAGCAGGGCCCGGCGACCGCCGCCGAACTGCTGCCGAAGGTCTACTGGGACGCCGATCCGGCGCTGTACCCGTTCGCGGCCCGTTCGCTGTTCGCCGGCCTGCAGAAGCTGCTCGAGGAAGGGCGCGCGATCGAGACGGCCGGACGCTGGCAGTTCGTGAACTGAATCGATGACGCCCCCCACGCTGACCGGCCGGCACGCATTGGCACTCGGCGGCGTGGTGTTCCTGCTGATGCTGCCGGAGACGCTGCCGGTGCCGGTGCTGCGCGGTCTCGTCGTCGAGCGCTTCGGCATCCGCGACGGCCTCGCCGCCCTGTTCATGGCCGCCAACATGGTCGGTGCGCTGCTGGCAGCACCGCTGGTGGCGCTGCGCGTCGAACGCACCGGCAGGCGCCGCACGCTCGCGTGGACGCTGCTGCTGCTGGACGCCGCGCTGATGCAGGCGATGGCACACCCGCGCGACTACGGCTCGTTCCTGCTGCTGCGCACGCTCGAAGGGGCCGTGCACATCGGCGCGCTGACGCTGCTGATGAGCCTCGTCACCGATGCCGCGGGCGAACGACGCGGCCGGGCGCTGGGGTGCCTCGGGGCCGGGTTGACGCTCGGCGTCGCCA
>CAMAUH010000392.1 GCA_945861365.1 Candidatus Kuenenia stuttgartensis | reverse complement strand
CTGCCGCGCCCTGGCGCCGACGGTGATCCGTTTCGGGGCGTTGCTGTCGGCTGCGTGCGCGGTGGCGGCGACCGGGGGTCCCGCCCGCAGCGCCTCACCGGCGACCAGCGACAACGACGTCACCAACGCGAGCCAGTGGTAGACGAGATCGAAGTGGCCGCGGTTGAGGAAGAACGCGCCGACCAGGAAGCCCGCCGTCGTCGCTTCGAGCATGCGCGCATGGTTGCTGGCCCACTGCAGGTCCGGCCGCTGGCGACCGAGCCGGTAGACGCGGGCACACGTGACGAACACCGACCCCAGCAGCGCCACGTAGACGACGAACGCCAGGCTGCCGCTCTCCGCCCAGATCTGCAGGTAGCTGTTGTGGGCGACGTAGGTCTGGCCCGTCTCGCCGAGCGGCACCACCGAGTAGTCGCGGAAGCGCGACTGGAAGTTGCGCATGCCGACACCGAGCAGCGGGTTGGCCGAGATCATCTGCAGCGCCGTCGCCCAGGCGGTCAGGCGCGCGTTCGCCGACGACTCCTTGGTGTCGCCGATCGTCGACAGGCGTTCGAGCACCGACTCCGGCGCCAACAGCGGGAACAGCATCGCCAACCCGAGCAACACCAGCATCGCGCGGAACAGGTGACCCGATCGCCAGGCGATCCACAGCGCCGTCACGCACAGCGCCAGGAAGCCGCCGCGGCTGTGCGTCAGCAACACGGTGATCACCGACAGCCCCACCGCCACCAGCGTCGCCCGGCGCACCCAGACCTTGCCCTCGCCGATGCCGAGGTACCACAGCAGCGGCACGTTCATGACCATGCCGAGCGCGAAGTCGTTGTTGTCCTCGAGCATGCCGCCCGGGCCGCGCAGGATCTGCGAACCGCCACTGAGCAGCCCGAACAGGCCGTTCTTGACGCCGAAGAAGCCGAGCGAGACGGCGATCACCCAGAACATCGCGCGCAAGCGCGCCGGCGAGTCGACCTGTGCGGTCGTGAACAGCGCGATCGCGATGATCTTCAGGTACTCGACGAAGTAGGCGTTGGTGTACTGGTTGTGGACCTGCGCGTTGCTGTAGCTGATCGCGACGAGCGCGGCGAGCAGGCTCATCAGCACGGGCCGCACGTCCCAACGCGCGAAGGCGCGCTTGCCCTGTTCCATGGCCCACCAGCCGGCGACCATCGCGATGGCGACGAAGAACGACAGGCGCATCGTGCGCGCGAAACCCCAGCACAGGTCCTGCGGCCGCATGTAGGCGAGCCAGCTGAACACCAGCAGGCCGAAGAACGGCCGGCGCACGCACGTCGGCAGCGCCAGCAGCACCATCGCGAAGACGATGAGGTCGCGCATCGGCTCCGCCTAGCGGCCGCCGAGCACCAGCGCCATCAGGTCGCGCACGACCGGCGGCAGGCGTGTCGGATCGAGGTAGAAGATCGTCGCCACCGCGACGACCAGGCCGACGAACGTGAACGCGACCACCGACGCCCGCGTGCGGCTGCGCTGCGCGGTCGAGCGCTCCTCTTCGGTCTCGAGGTGGCTCAAGCCACCGAGCACCGGCACCGGCAGCAGCCGCTCGACGTCGTCCATCGTCTTGAACGAGCCCTGCAGCAGGTCGAGCAGCAGGATCAGCGCGATCGCCGCACCGAGGCCCAGCACGCAACCGATCAACGCGACGATGAGGATGTTCGGCTCGGTCGGCCGCGGCGGCACCGCCGCCTCGTTCAGCTGGTAGACCGGCGCTTCGCTCGACAGCTTGGCGAGCAGCGATTCGGCGTTGGAGCGATCCTCGATCGCGCGATCGCGGCTGGTCTTGGCTTCCGCGAGGTTGCGCAGGATCTGGTCGTACTCGCCGAAGCCTTCGATGCGCCCTTCCTTCAGCTTGTCGTCGACCGCCACGGTCGCCCGCAGCACCTCGACCGCCTTGGCCACGATCGCCTGCTTGACCTCGAGTTCCTCCACGGCCTTCCTCTGCAGCGCGTGCAGCGGGTTGTCGAGCAGGCCATCCGGCGATTCCGTCTTCGGCGCGACCAGTGCCTGCAGTTGCTTCTCGGCAGCGGCCAGTCGGCGCTTGGCATCCCGCAACTGCCTGGTGCCCTGCCGCCAGAACTCCAACTCGAGCTGCACGATCTGCATCTGCGCGAGCAGCACCCTGCCGGCCTCCGACTGGGCCGCTACGGCCGCGAGACTTTCGGAACTTGACGGCACACGCGCCGGCAGTTCCGCGAGTCTTGCACGCTCCAGCTCGAGCAACCTGTCCAGGCCCGCCAGTTCGGCTGCCTTGGCCTTCAGGTCCTCGGCGGCCTTCGCCATCGTCTTCTGGCGCTCGAGGAATCCGGCGCGCTGCACCGCGACATCGACGTCGGGCTCGAACTGGAACCGCAGCTCCAACTCCCGCTTGGCGGCGAGCAGCTGCTCGTAGGTCTCGGTCCAGCTGGCGACGCTGGCCGCGGCCTGCTTGCGCTCCAGCTCGACCGGCTTGCGCATCTCCTCGACGCGCGTGTCGATCCAGGTCTTGACCGCCGCGTTCAGGAACGCCGCGGCGCGCTTGCCGTCGCGATCGCGGTAGGCGACCTGGATCAGCGCGAAATCGCGGCGCTGCACGCCGGCGTTGCGATCGTTGACCTTGACGCGGGACTGCACCGATTTGGCGAACTGCTCGAGGTCGTGGGCATCGAGGTCGGCGACCTCGGGCCACTTCAGCTTCTCGACCACGACCTTGCGCGCGACCAGCGGGATCATCTCCGACGCGGAGGCGACGATCGACCGCATCGGGTCCTCGGTGCGTTCCTCCTTGCCGACGCTCTGGTGCCACAGCGTCGTCTCGGCGACGTAGTAGCGCGGGATGAAGAACGCGATGATGCCACCGAGCACGAGGCCGAGCAGCGACACCGGCAGCACCTGCCAACGCCGGCGCTTCACCAGATCGAAGTAACGCCGCAACGACAGCTGCGGCAGCTCGACCTGCGTCATGCGACCTCCCTTCGCAGCGATCGACCGTGGGCGTGCATCAGAAGCGGAACAGGAACGGGTTGTCGGTGCCTTGGCCGCTGAGCAGCCGGTAGCTCGACTCGGCCTGGGCGACGCCGATGATCGTGCGGACGGCCAGCGACAACGGCTCCAGCAGGCGCTGCAGCAACCGCGCCACCATGCCGAGGAAGGTCGGCGGCACGTAGATCGAGTCGCGTTCGCGCAGGAGGAAGTTCGCCATCGTGTTGCCGGTGATCAGCAACTCGCGGAAGTTGATGTCGATCACCAACGGATGCTCGGCGTCTGGCCGGATCAGGTAGACGCGGCCGAGGTTCGCGAGGTTGGTCCACCCGACCAGGAACAGCGCATCCTGCAGCGTGAAGTCGGTGGGCAGCGGCCACGCGCCCTTCCGCCCCACTTCGCCGAAGGCATAGAAGACCTTCTGACCCTGCACGATGCGCGCCTGCAGGTCGAGATCGGGCCGCACCACCGTGCGCAGCTGCGAGCGCACCAGTTCGGCGGCCTCCGCTTCGGTCTTGCCGAGCAGATAGACCGGCCCGACGTAGGGCACGAAGATGGTGCCGTCGATGGCGACCGGCTGCGGCACCGACAACTCCGCGAGCCGCTCCGCGCCGGGCTGCAGCAGCATCTGCGGCGGCATCAGGAACTGCACGAAGTCCTGGCCACCGATGTAGTTCTCGCGGGTCGCATCGCCAGCGGCGCGCGCCCCGAAGCCCTTCTCGTTCAGCAGTTCGCGGATGCGCTTGTCTTCGTAGCTGCCGCAGCTGCACAAGCAGCCGAGCGCCAGCGCAAAAAGGCGCCACAGCCACCGGGAGAGGAAGGGAGCGTCGATCGTCACGGTCTGGTTTGCCTCGCAAAGCGCGGGAGCGAACCATCGTAGGACGCACCGCGGCCGGGGCAATGCAGCGTTCCCCGTTCGCCCGCCTCATCGGCAGTTGCGCGCCGGCAACCTGACCCATCCAGCGCCAGTCGCGCGGGCCTGCCGACCGATGGAGTGACGGTGATGGGACGACCTGCCCCTTCGCGCCACTCCATCCCCCCCATAGAAACGGTGGTCCATGCGTCTGTTGCCAGCATTGCTCCTGCTGCCGCTTGCTGGTCTCGGACTCGCTCTGGCATGGCTCACGTCGGCGGAGGAACCCAGCGCGCCGCGCGCCCTGGTCGCCGAGGCCACAGCCCCGGCGCCGACCGACGCGCCCCCCGACCTCGTCGAGGCCAGCCTGCGCGGTGCTGCGACACCGGCCGCGGCGACGCCGGCCGACGCGAGCCTCGACCCGGAAGGGGACCTGGAGCCCGAACGCCGCAGCGCGCTGCCAGACAACCGGACGGCGCCGCAGGTGCGCGTGGTGCGCGGCGTTCCACCGCAACCGGTCGCGGGCGCCGAACTGCTGTTCGTCACCGAGGCCCTTGCCGAACGGCGGCTGCGCGCCACGCACCGCGAGCT
>CAMAUH010000391.1 GCA_945861365.1 Candidatus Kuenenia stuttgartensis | reverse complement strand
GATCGACGCGGAGCTGCAGAAGGCCGACTCCCCGTTCGTGTTGCCGCCGAAGAGCGACGACCGCAAGGACGAGGAGCGCTTCCGCGACACCGAGAAGGGCGGCATGCCAGGCGCCTACTACCGCGTCACGTTGCACGTGAAGGACTCCTTCCGACCGTTCGGTGTCGGTGGTACTCCGGCTCGCGCTGCCGACCCCCAGGGAGGTGAGAAGTGAACTTCCTTCGTACGCTGGACCTCTACAAGGCCATCGTGTTGCTGTCGCTGCTCGCGCTGCCGGCCGGTGGCTGGTACGTGATGTCGCTCGACGAAGCGATCGACGCGAGCAAGAAGACGCTGGAGGCCGCGCGCCGGCCGGGTGGCCTGCTCGAGCAGATCGGCAGCTTGCAGCGCAAGGTCGAGGTCGTCGCGCAGAACAAGCGCAGCACGTCGGATGCGATCAAGGATTCGCGTTCCTACTTCGAAGGCCAGATCCTCGCCGCCGGCGGTTCGGGGCTGAAGACGAGCGACTTCTCGCCGTCGCCGCCGAAGGAGGAGACGACCACGGTCGGCAAGCAGCGCATCGCCGACTACGTCGTCGACATCGACTGGCGCAAGGACCTGACGGGCCGCATGGACTTCATCTATGCCGTGCTCTTCAACTGCGAGTCCGGCGCGCGGGCCAGCGACCAGGTGCAGCAGTCGGTGTGGAAGCTGCGCGAACTGACGCTGGTGAACGCCACCGACGAGCGCCTGACCGGCGGGTTCAACACGCCGCCGCCCGAGCTCGAGGACAAGTGGAAGGTCTCGGTGATGAAGTTCGCGCGGCGCGAGCCCAAGAAGGCGAACTGAACGCGATGCGGGCCGGTCGCCGCATCGCCGCCTGCGCACTGCTGGCGCTGCTGCCGGCCTGCACGCAGGTCGTGCGCTACACCGAGGCACTGGTCGACGAGCGCTCCGGACGCGCGCTGTTCACCCGCTTGCCGGCCACCGTCGGTGCCACGGTCGGCTTTGCCGTCGGTGTCCCGGTCGACGTGGTCGCGTTCGTGCCTGCTTGGTTGCTGTACCGCACGCAGCCGCAGGAGACCCGCGATCCGGTGTCGTGGTTCCTGTTCCCGTCGTTCGTGCTGTGGAAGGTCGGCGCGCTGATCGGCACGCCGTTCGACGGCGCCGAGTGGCTGGTGTGGCGTTCCTGGCAGGAGCGGCCGCCGGTCTCGCCGCAGGAGCGCGAAGCGATCGAGCGCGCGTGGGACGATCGCCTGCACTACGACGAGTACCCGGTCACGCCGATCCACCCGCTGCCGCGGGCGGCGAACGGTGACTGAGGCGCGCGCGCGCCGCCTTCCGTAGAGTCCGCGGATGCGCGATCCGTCGTTGGCCCTGAAGAAGCTGCTCGAGCGGGTGCTCGGCAAGGGCTCCGACCTGCCGCTGGCGATGCTGCTCGAACTCGCGGTCGCGCCGTCCCGCCTGCGTGAGGCCGCCCGCGATCTGGGGCTGTCGCCGAAGGGCGGCTTCCGGCTCGACAAGGCGCCCGCCCATGTGCTGGCGCCGTTGCTGGCGGAGCAGCGCGAGGCGAAGGCGCTCGAGACGGTGCTGCGCCTGCTGCTGCCCGCGGTGCCGCTGCCGGTCGCCGACGATGTCGCGGCGGCGACACCGGAAGCTGGCCCCGAGGCGGAGCCGTTGCTGGTGCTGCGCGAGTCCGAACTGCAGCGGGCGCGCGACGAGCTCGAGCGGGCCCGCGAGGCGGCCAACCGCGGCCGTGAACGCGAGACCGATCTGGCGCGTCGCCTGCAGCAGCGCGAGCAGGAACTCGCCCTGCTGCGCGGCGAGCGTTCGCAGTCGCGTTCCAGCGCGCCCGCCGAGCCCGGGCGCGACCAGAAGGACCTGCTGCGGCGGGTGCACGACCTGGAGAACGAGCGCGAGGGCTTTCATGCCGCCGACCAGGCGCTGCGCCGCCAGCTGGCCCACAACCAGTCGCGGTTGCGCGAGCTCGAGGCCGAGGTACAGCAGCTCGACGCGTTGCTGCCGAAGGGCAAGCGGCGCCGCAAACCGCAGCCGGAGCCGCAACCGAGCGACGACCGCCGCTTCCGGGTGCCGCGCTTCACCGCCGCGTTCTACAAGTCGCTCGAAGGCAAGGACCGGCGGGCGGTCGAGCGGGCCGTGCAGGCGATCCTGCTGTTCTGCACCGAGGGCCACGCCTACCCCGGCCTCGAAGTGAAGCAGCTCGGCGGCCAGGACACCTGGAGCCTGCGCGCGTCGCTGGGGCTGCGCGTCTACTTCCGGCCGCTCGCCGACGGCGACATCGAGCTGCTCGAGCTCGGGGATCGTGAGGACCAGAACACGACGCTGCGCCGGTTGAAGGAGAAGTGACGTGGCGCCGCGGCACGCGCAGCCGGTGATCCTGGTCGACGACAGCGTGCCGTTCCCCGATCCGGAGGCCTTCGATGGCGAAGGGCTGCTCGCCATCGGCGGTGACCTGTCGCCGGCGCGCCTGTGTGCGGCGTACGCGAAGGGCATCTTCCCGTGGTACGCCGAGGGCTACGTGCCCATGTGGTGGAGCCCCGACCCCCGCGCACTGCTCGATCCGGCGCACCTGCACGTGTCGCGCAGCCTGCAGAAGCGTCTGCGCGCCGGCGGCTTCGAACTGACCTGGAACCGCTGCTTCGCGCGCGTCATGCGCGAGTGCGGGGTCCGGCCCGGCAAGGGATCCTGGATCATCGCCGAGATGCGGACCGCCTACGAACGCCTGCATCGGCTCGGGCGCGCGCACAGCCTCGAGGTCTGGGCTGACGGCGAACTGGTCGGCGGGGTCTATGGCGTGCAGGTCGGTGCCCTGTTCGCCGCCGAGTCGATGTTCCATCGCGCCACCGACATGTCGAAGGTCGCCCTGGTCGCGATGGTCCGTTCGCTGTTCGCGGCTGGCATCGAGCTGTTCGACGTGCAGTTCGTGACGGCCCACCTCCGCACGCTGGGCGCCTACGAAGTGCCGCGCCGGGAATACCTGCGCCGTCTCGCCGTCGCTGGCGGGCGTCCCGTGGCTCTGGCCGGCCTCGTGCCTTCGCTCGACATCGCACCTGGGTGAAGCGCGCCGACAGTTCGATTGCCCCGCCCTTCTACGCCGTTGCCGTTCTGCTTACCTTCGCGCGCCCTCGAGGAGACCCCCTGATGCGTTCTCGCGCTTGCCTGTCGCTGGCTGTTGCCGCCGTCCTGCCCGTGTCCTCGCTGTTCCCGACGCGGCTCGTCGCGCAGGGGCCGGTCGTCGTTCCTGCCACGCCTGCCGTGCGCGCGACCGGGGCGGTCCGGTTGTCGACGCTGACTGGAGTCCCTGTCGCCGTGCCGACGAATGCTGCAGAGCCGGGCGTCGGAGCCAATGCAGGCGATCCTGGCGCGCCGCAGGATCCGGCGGCCGCCGCCGAGGCTGCCGCGACGGCTGCAGCCGCCAACGCGCGCGTGCAGAAGTGGAAGCAGCTGCAGTTCGATCGCCGGCCGTCGACGGTCCTGCAAGCGTGGTCGCTGCCCGAGCTGAAGCCGTACGACCCGGCCGAAGAGAAGGAGAAGGAAGCGAAGGCGAAGCTGGCGAACGGTGAAGTGCCGCCACCAGCCGCGCCGCCTGCGGCCGCCAACGAAACCCCGCCGGTGCTCAACGAGAGCGCCACGCCCGAGGAGATCGAGAAGGCGCTGCTGCAGCAGCTCGGCGCACAACCCGGCGGCCTGCCGGCGGGCGCGTCCGGCGCCAATGCCGCGCCAGCGGTGGATCCGAAGGCCGCGGCTGCCGCCGCCGAACTGCAGCTCGCCGAGAAGAAGCTGCAGCGCGAGTGCGAGATGCTGCAGCGCGACGTCACGCTCGGCCGCTGGCACAAGGTCGCCGAGTTCCTGCTGACGCTGCCCGAGAAGGAGCGCAAGGGCTGCTACGAGCACTTCGCGCGCACGCTGCTGCAGCATCCGCAGGGGCCGCAGGACCAGCGCCTGCCGCCGAACCTGCAGGAGAAGAACCGCTTCGCGTTCGAGGACGTGTTCGCGATCGCGGCGCTCGCGCCGGGTGGTTTCGACAAGAAGCAGGTCGGCCTGCTGGCGCCGCTGGTGCAGCGCGCGTTCGAAGCCGGCAGCGTGGTCGAAGAGTTCCTGCGCCTGCTCGGTGTCGAGGTGGCAAAGCCCGCGGCCGAGCAGCGGCTCGATCGCCGCGAGGCAGCGCTGCTGCTGGCCGCGATCGGCCAGGACCTGGAGATCGGCGCGTTCCTGCCGAGTGCCGCCGACGCCGAGAAGGACAACGACCGCGAGGGGCTCAACCTGCTGGCCCGGCACGCGCTGGCGATGTTCGGCAAGGAGAAGCGCAACCAGTTCCTGGAGACCGCGCGGAACGTGACGCAGGCGGCGCTGGCGAAGGGTGAGATCGGCGACACCGAGAAGGCCGAAGCGCTGCGGCGCGCGGTCGAGCTGGCGCC
>CAMAUH010000390.1 GCA_945861365.1 Candidatus Kuenenia stuttgartensis | reverse complement strand
CACGCGCTGTGGATCGACCCTGCCGACAGCCAGCACGCGCTGCTCGGCAACGACGGCGGCCTCGCGATCACGTGGGACGGCGGTGCCCACTGGGACCACCTGACGCACCTGCCGATCCTGCAGTTCTACACGGTCGCCGCGGACCTCCGTTCGCCGTACCGCGTCTACGGCGGCCTGCAGGACAACGGCACGTGGGGCTTCCCGGTGCACGGGGCGACCACCGCCGGCATCCAGGCCACCGACGCGTACCGCATCGACGGCGGCGACGGCTTCTTCGTCTGCATCGATCCCGACGAGCCCGACGTCGTCTACAGCGAATCGCAGTTCGGCGGCATGAGCCGCCAGCACCTGCGCACCGGCGAACGGAAGGGCATCCGGCCGCGCGCTCGCAAGGGCGACCAACCGCTGCGCTGGAACTGGAGCACGCCGATCGTGCTGTCGCCGCACGACGGCCACACCGTCTACGTCGGCAGCCAGCACCTGCACCGTTCGCGCAACCGCGGCGACAGCTGGCAGACGCTGAGCCCGGACGTCACCACCAACGACGCCGACAAGAAGCGCGGCAACGTGCCGCACTGCACGATCACGTCGATCGCCGAATCGCCGCGCGTCGAAGGCTGGCTGTGGGTCGGCACCGACGATGGCAAGGTGTGGACCAGCAAGGACGGCGGCCAACGCTGGACCGACCTCAGCGAACGCTTCCCGGCGAACGCGCAGGGCCTGTGGGTGTCGCGCATCGACGCGTCGCCGCACGAGGACGGCACCGCGTTCGTCGCGTTCACCGGCTACCGCGTCGATCGCCGTGAGCCGCTGCTGTTCCGCACCGACGACGGCGGCGACACGTGGCTGCCGATCGCGCACGACCTGCCGATGGAGCCGATCAACGTCGTCAAGCAACATCCCCGCAACGCCGACGTGCTGCTGGTCGGCACCGAGATGGGCGCCTACGTGTCGGTCGATGCCGGCGCGCACTGGTTTCCGCTCGGCAAGGACCTGCCGCGCTCCGCGGTGCACGACCTGATCGTGCACGGCCGCGAACACCACGTGCTGGTCGGCACGCACGGCCGCGGCATCTGGGCGCTCGATGCAGCACTGCTGGAGGACGTGAAGCAGGAACAGATCAGCGCGGGCTTCCGCGCGCTGCCGCCGAGCGACGGCGTGCTGCTGCGGCGCGCGTTCAGCGGCGGCAACGTCGGCGTGCGCTCGTGGGTCGCGGCGAACGCGTTCACGACGCCGACGTTCCGCTACCTGCTCGGCCAGGACAGCGACAGCAAGGTGCTGGTCGAAGTGCTGGATGCGACCGGTGCCGTGCTGTGGAAGAAGGAAGGGCCGCAGACGGCGGGCTACCACGAGATCCCGTGGCAGAGTGCGCGCGGCGCGGGCTTTCCCGGTGCGGGTGCCGCAGGTGGAGCTGGCGCACCCGGTGGTGCACAGCAGGGCCAAGGTGGCGGCGGTCGCGGCATGTTCGGCCGCGGCGGCAACGACGGTCCGCGCGCGGGCCAGTTCGCGGTGCGCATCACGCGCGGCGACGTGAAGAGCGTGCAGCCGTTCGCGGTGGTCGATCGCCGCGGCACGACGACGATGTTCGGTGGCCTGCCGGCACCGGTCGAGGAACTCGAGGTCGAGTCCGGCGAGGAAGAGGCAGGCGAGCCCGCCGTGGGCGGCGAGGAACGGCGCGGCGGCGAGTAGCCGCGCCGCCGTCAGCGCGCTGCCGCGCCGAGCACGTGCTGCAGCAGCGCCGGCAACCGCGCGCGCCAGCTGTCCTCGTTGTGCGCGCCATCGACTTCGCGCGCGGTGACGCGTTCGCCGCCGTGCGACAGCAGCGCCGAGAACAGCTGCCGGCAGTGTTCGCGGATCGGCGCCTTCTCGCCGGCCCCGATGTCGGCGGCGATGCGCACCTGGGCGGCACCGCGCGTGTGCACGAGCTGCGTCAGGAACCCATCGTCGACCCACGCCGACGGCGACAGCGCGACCGCATTGCCGAACACGTGCGGCCGCGTCAGCACACCATGCAGCGCCGACACCGCGCCGATCGACGTGCCGACCAGCACGCGGTCGGCCGCGGCGGTGGACAACGTCACGTGCCGCAGCTTCGCCTGCACCGTCGGCAGCACTTCGTGCTCGAGCAGATCGAGGTAGTGCTCGCCGAGGCCGCCGAACTCGATCTCGCCGAGGCGCGTGCGCATCGGCACGTACTGGTCGGCGCGGTAGCTGGCGTGCGTGGCGACCGCGATGACGACCGCCGGCCGCACCACACCGGCGCACGCAAGGCCATCCATGACGCGGTGCAGCTGCAGCGTGCCCGCCTGCCGCCACGCCGGCACCCGCGCGTGGTTCGCCGGTTCGAACGCCTTGTGGCCGTCGTTGACCAACAGCACCGGCAGCGGGCGTTCGCCGCGCAACTCGGCCGCCGGCACGTAGACGCGCAGCATGCGCATGCCGGGCAACCGGACGCCTTCGAACAGCAGGTCGAAGATCTCGCCGCGGCCCTCGCGCGGCATCGCCAGCGCGTGCAGTTCGGGCCGCGGCGCCAGTTCGGCGACTTCGGGCGGCACGTCGTGGGAGATGCGACAAGCCATGCGAGGGCCGCACACGATACGGGCTCCGCTCCCCGCCGCGAAGCGTGCAGCTGCGGCCACTCGGGAACTCGACGATGGCGGCCCGCCCGGCCAACGGCCTATGGTGGCGAGCCGGAGGCGCGGATGGTCATGGCGCGAAGCATCTGGATCGGCGTCGGCGGACTCGTTGCAGCCAGCCTGCTGTGGGCGGCCCATGCGCTGCATGCAGCGGCGGATCCCTTGCCGCCTGCCGACGAGCCCCCACTCGCCGCCGAACCCATGGTCGTCGCCGCAACGACGCCGGAACGCGACGACGGCCAGGCCACGGACGCGCCGGCCCCCAGCCTCACGCCGCCGGTAGCAGCCGGGCTGCCCACCACCTTCGCGGTGCGCGTGCTGGATGCCCTGGACCGACCGTGGCCGGCAGCGGACGTGTTCGCACTGGCGGTGGCACGCGAACCGAACCGCGAGCAGCGCGACGCCATGCCGGCCGTCGAGCGCAACCTGCTGGAAACGTTCGCGGCCACACGGGCCCGGCGATTCGGCGAGCACTCGCGCGCCGATGCCCGCGGCTTCGCCGCGGTCGCGGTCGAGGGTGCTACCACGATCTGGGCGTTCGCCGACGGCCACGCCGGGGTGCTGCAGATCCTCGAACACGACCCGATGCCGGCGGACGGCTACCGGATCCGCCTCACGCCGGATCCGTCGGTGGCGGTGCAGGTGGTCGACCACCATGGCGCACCGGCGCCCGGCGTCCCGCTGTACATCGCGCTGGACGACAAGGTCGGCTCGTTCGATTCGTGGGGCTACCACCCACTGGCGAACACCGCGAGTCCCGATGGCACCGCAGTGCTCCCGCACGTACCGCAGTGGCGCACAGGGGAGTGTTGGAGCACCACGCCGGATCCCGCGGCGCGGCGGTTCGTGCGGGTTCTGCTGCCCGGCATCGACGAGCCCGGCCAACCGGTCGACTGCGACGCCGCGGCGCCGACGAAGCTGGTGCTGCGGCTGCCGCCGACCGGCCGCATCCGCGCCAGGGTCGCCCACGGCGAGCAGGGCTGGCTGGATGGCGCCGCCGAACTGTCGCTGCGGACCGAGGATTTCTGGCAGGCGCAGTTCTGCGTGGCCGGCGGCCGCGACGGCGCCGATGGCTGGGTGTACTTCGACCACGTGCCGATTGGCGTGCCGATGGAACTCACCGCGCTGCGCCCGCACAGCGCAGCCACCCGGATCCTGCTGGACCGCCCCGACCAGACGCTCGACGTGGTGCTGCAGGCGAACGCCGCACTCACCCGCGGCCAGGTGGTCGACACCGAAGGGGCGCCGATCGCCGACTGCGAGGGCTGCTGGCTGCGACCGCCCTACGGCAACTCCTGGCCGATCCCGTTCCGCACCGATGCCGTCGGGCGCTTCGCGGTCCTGTTGCCAACGGCCACGAACGCGGCGTTTCCCGGGATGACCCTCGAACTCACCCCGGCGAGCGGCCCCCCGCTACGTTGCGCAGTGCCACCCGCCGGCCGGCTCACCGCGGCAGCCGACCTCGGCAGGCTCGTCGCGCAGCCACTGCCCCTGCTGGCAGCTGGCCGAGTGGTCGGGCTCGCGACACCGTGGCGCGGCGCGGTGCAGCTCGTCTGTGAGCACGGCAACGAGGACGCGGCGGCGCCGTGGGCGCCGTTCGCCGCACGATGGATCGACTGGGGTGCGGGCGGCGCCTTCGCGCTCTACAGCGACGAACTGCCGGCCGCGCCGCTGCGACTGCGCGCCGTCGGTGCCGACCTGCTGCCGATGGCGCCACGTGCGTTCCGACCTGGCGCGACCGACCTCACGCTGCACGTCGAACCGGGCCACCGGCTGACGGTGTC
>CAMAUH010000389.1 GCA_945861365.1 Candidatus Kuenenia stuttgartensis | reverse complement strand
GGCCCGCAGCCGGTCGCGCGCCCAACGGATCAGCCGCAGGGGGCCGCGCTCGGGCGTCAGCGGCGCGCCTTCGCCGATCACGACGAACGGCGGCTCGACGGCGACGTGGAATCCCGGCCCGGGCAGTCGCGCGCGCAGCGCCGCGGCGTGTTCTTCGCAGCGCTCGCGTGGTGCGGGCGGTGCTGTGACGGCGCGGTTCGATGGGGCACTGCTGGAGCACGCCGCCAGCACGAGTGCGGCGAGCAGGGTGGGAGACCTGCGGCGGTCGCGGGAATGGCAGTGCACGGAGATCGCCTCGCGGCTCAATCGAGGTGCCCGCGGTCGGAATCGCCCATCGCGACATCACGCTGCGGGAAGTACTCGCGCCACCGCGCGGACACCTTCTTCGCGGTGTCCGGGTCGCAGAACAACTCCTTCGGATAGTTCGGCTTCATGCGCGCGTCGATGACGATCGGCGGCGTCCAGCTCGGCTGGCTGCGCACCAGTTCGAGCTTCTTCGCATGGAGGTCGGCAGCCGGCTCGAAGCGTGTGAACGTCGTCCACAGGAAGTTGACGCTCGACTTCGCCGCCTGCGCCGCATCGTCGACCAGCACGACCAGCGGCCAATCGGCCAATGCCGGCACCTGCGCCAGCGCCGCGGCCGCCGCGCGGTCTTGCGCGAACGCGGGGCCCTGCACGACGAGGCAGCCGGGGCAGAACGGGATCGCGTGCGAGAACGGCGGCGGCAGGTTGCCGCGGAACTCGCCGGGCAGCGTGCGCACCGGTTCGCCCAAGCCCAGCAGCACACCCTTGCTGCCCTTGTTCACCGCGGGCCCGGCGTAGTCGAGCGTGTCCATCGACAGGCTGCCGAACACGTACAGGTCCGTCGCGAACTTCGTGCGCGCCAGCACGTGCTGCAGCGTCGCCTTGAAGTCGCGCAAGTCGACGCTGCGGTCGGTCAGCAGCAGGAACTTGGTCAGGCTCAACTGCCCTTCGCCGAGGATGCGGAACGCACTCTGCATCGCTTCGCGGCCATAGCGTTCCTGCACGACCGCGGCGGCGAGCGAGTGGTAGCCGGTCTCGCCGTAGGACCACAGGTAGCGCACCGACGGCATCGCCACCTTCGCCAGTGGCAGCAGCAGTTCCTGCAGGTAGTCGCCGAGGAAGAAGTCCTCCTGGCGCGGCTTGCCGACGACGGTGGCGGCGAGGATCGGATCGCGGCGATGCAGCAAGGCGTTGGCGCGCAGCAGCGGGTAGTCGTGCTGCAGCGAGTAGTAGCCGTAGTGGTCGCCGAACGGACCTTCCGGGTGCCGCTCGCCGGGACGCACTTCGCCGGTGATGCAGAACTCGGCGTCGGCCTGCAGCAGCAGCGGGCTGTGCGGCGAACGCGCGCTGCGCAGCCGTTGGCCGAGCAGCAGCGAGCACAGCAGGATCTCGGGCACGTTCTCCGGCAGCGGTGCGATCGCGCTGAGGATCAGCGCCGGCGGGCCGCCGATGTGCACGGCGACCGGCATCGGCTTGCCGAGCCGTTCGTACTCGGCGAGGTGGAAGCCGCCGCCCTTCCCGATCTGCCAGTGGACGCCGGTCGTCCGGTCGTCGTGCCACTGGATGCGGTACATACCGAGGTTGTGGACGTGTGTGTCCGGGTGCTCGGTGTAGACCAGCGGCAGCGTCACGAACGGGCCGCCGTCCTCGCTCCATGTGCGCAGCAGCGGCAGCCGCGACAGCCGCGGCGGCGTGTCCTGGTGCTGCAGCAGCGGCGCGCGTGACAGCGTCTTGCGGCCGACCTTCAGCAGGGCACCGACCAGGTCGCGGTGCTGCCACAGCTTGCCGAGGCTCGGCGGCAGCATCGTGTGCGGCAGTTCGGCGAGGCGGCGCACGAGCTCGAGCGGGCGCTTGCCGAACGCGAGTTCGACGCGCCGCTGCGTGCCGAACAGGTTGGTCACCGTCGGCCACGGCGAGCCCTTCACGCGCCGGAACAGCAACGCGGGGCCACCGCCGGCGATGACGCGGCGGTGCACTTCGGCGGCTTCGAGGTCGGGATCGACCTCGGTCGCGATCTCCTGGAGTTCGCCTTCGGCCCGCAGCACGGCCAGGAACGCACGCAGATCGAGCAGGGGGGCGGTCATCGGGAGCTTGGCGGCAGCAGGAAGCGTTCGACGATGCGGGCTACGCGCGCAGTGGCGCCCGGCGCACCGAGGCGCGCGCGCACTTCGGCGAGGTCGGCGAGGGCGCGGGCGCGCGCGTTCACGTCGAACCACAGCAGTTCGGCATCGGCCTGCACTCGCTGCCAACCGTCGTCGCCGGCGAAGCAGTGCTCGGGCACGACGGTGCGGCCGGCGATCAGGTTGGCGCCGGCGATCCACGGCACGCTGAGGATGTTGTGGTAACCGAGGGTGCTCAACAGGCCACGCAAACGGTAGACGACGATGGTGGGTGCGCTGTGCAGGCAGGCTTCCAGCGAGCCGGTGCCGGACTTCGCCAGCACCAGGTGCGCGCCGGCGAGCCAGGTGCCGAGCTGGCCTTCGTGGTGTTCGACGAATGCGCCGTCGTGGATGCGCAGCTGTTCGCGCAGCAGGGCCGTGCGCCGCGGATTCTTGTGCGGCAGCACGACGCGCAGCGCCGGTTCGCGAGCCCGCAGCGCGCGCGCGATGTTCAGCATGCCGGGCAGGTTCGCCTCGATCTCGGCGCGGCGGCTGCCCGGCATCAGCACCAGCGTGCGGGTCGCGCGCACCGCGGCGACCGCGGCGGGGTCGGGTGGGTTTGCCGCCATCTCGTCGAGCAGCGGGTGGCCGATGTAGCTGGCCGGCACCGCGAAGCGGCGGAAGAACGCGGTCTCGAACGGCAGGATCGTCAGCGTCGCGTCGACCGCGCGTCGGTAGCGGCGCATGCGCCACGGACCCCACGCCCAGTACTGCGGCGCCACGTAGTGCAGCACCGGGATGCCGCGGCGCTTCGCCGCCTTCGCCATCACGACGTGCAGGCCTGGATAGTCGACCAGCACGACGAGGTCCGGCGGGTCGGTGCGCAACAGCCGCAGGTAGGTCGCGAACGCGCGCAGGATCAGCGGCAGCTGCTTCAGCACGCCGACGACGCCCATCACCGCGTGTTCGCTGAGCTGGTAGCGCACGTCGGCGCCGGCATCCGTGAGCTGATGGCCGCCGAACGCGGTGGTGCGCACGGTGGCCGGCAGCGCCCGCACGAGGTTCGCCGCGTGCAGTTCGCCACTGGCCTCGCCGGCCGAGACGAACAGGTGCGCGCGTTCGCCGCGCCGTGGCTGGCGGTGCGCGAAGAACGCGGCCAGCTCGCTGTCGACGTCGGCTGGCGCCTGATGGCTCGCAGCGTCGAGCACTTCGCGCGCGACCTTCCGCCAGTGGTGGCGGAACGGCAGGTAGGCGAGCAGCCGCAGCGGCACCGTCGCGGTGCGCAGCAGTTCACGCAGCAGCACCAGCAGGACCTGCAGCGCGATCACGTCACGGCTCCGCGCGCTTCAGGTCGCGCAGCGCGAGCAGGTAGAAGCCGACGCAGGCCAACAGCAGCCAGCCCGTGAAGCCGGGGCCGTGGGTCGGATCGAGCATGTTCCGCAGCGACAGGTTGCCGGCCAGGATCGGCGCGTACCACTCGTAGTCGGCGAAGTGGAACAGGCTGTACGGGCGGATGCGTTGGGTCAGGTAGATGCCGATCTGCAGCACCGCGACCGCACCGATGCTCGCCGCGACGTGCGCCTGCACGCGCATGCGCACCGACAGCCATGTGGTCGCCAGCAGGAACGTCAGCGCGAACACCGACGCGTGCACCGACGCGAGGAACAGTTCGTACGCCGGCAGTTCGAGGTCGAGCAGCGCGCTCCAGCCGATCGCCGAGGCGCTGACGACGTGGATCGGCACCACGACGCAGACCGCCGCTGGCCACACCTTCTGCCACAGGATCGACGCGCGGCCGACCGGGCGGCTCAGCAGCAGCTCGAAGGTCTGGTTCTCGCGTTCGCGCGCGAACAGGCCGGTGCCGAGCAGCACCGCGGCGGCGGTGCCGACCAGGTTGGTGCCGCGGAAGAACAGCATCACGGCGCACCAGCTCAGGTAGGCGACCTGCTCATCGCGGTTGGCGACGCCTTCGCCGATGCGCTTCAGCCAGTCGACGCCGAGGTTGCGCATCAGCGTCGAGCGCTGCAGGTCGGCGTAGATGTCCGGCCACAGCAGCAGCACGGGGATCGTCAGTGCCTCGAGGATCACCAGGTAGGCGAACGCCATCACGCGCACTTCACGCCACGTCTTGCCAGCGATCACGCGACACCGCCTTCGCCGTGCACGAGCACGCGGTAGAGGTCCTCGAGGCGGGGGATGCCGATCTCGGCGCTGTCGACTGCGCCGGGCGGGGTGCCGCGTAGCCACTGCATCGGATCGCCGTCGGTCTCGATGACCAGCGTGCCATCCGGTTCCTGCA
>CAMAUH010000388.1 GCA_945861365.1 Candidatus Kuenenia stuttgartensis | reverse complement strand
CTGTATCCGCTGGAGATCCTGGCGGTGCGCACCGTGCGCGACTGGCTCGGGCTGGCGACGCCGAAGGTCGACCACCCACTGATGCACACCAACCTCGGCCAGATGCTGCCGACGCGCGCGTGGCCGCAGCACGAGCTCGTCGCGAAGCTCGAACGCGAACTGCAGCGCCGATGATCGGTCCGGCCGAGCTCGCCAACCTCGCCGCCCAGCGCCGGCAGGTGCTGAAGGAGGAACCGGGCACGACGGTGCTGCTGCTCGGCTCGGGCGCTGGCGCGGTGGTGCAGAAGACCTACCGCGTGCGCGGCCTGCGGCAGGTGCAGTCGTGGTGGCGACGCAGCCGCGCGCAGCGCGAGCACGACAGCTTGGCCGCGATCGCCGCCGCCGGCGTGCCGTGCCTGCAGCCGCTCGGCTGGTCGGCCGTGCCGGCGTTCTTCGGCTTCCGCGAATCGACGCTGGTGACGCGCTTCCTCGTCGACAGCACGCCGCTGAAGCAGGTGCTGCGCGCGCTGCCGCGCAGTTCGCCCCTGCGCGCGCGGCTGGCGACGGCGATGGGCGAACTGGTCGGTGCGCTGCACCGCCACGGCTTCCTGTGGTGCACGCCGATGCCGCGCAACGTGCTGGTGGTCGGCGACCCGGCGGGGGCCGCACTGGCGGTCTGCGACACCCCCGCCTGCGTGCTGTTCCCCCGCTCGCTGCACGGCACGCGCCGGGCCCGCATCGACCTGTTCCTCGGCGCCTTCTCGCCGAGCCGCCGCACCGACTGGTCGGCCGCCGAACGGCTGCGCTGGCTGCGCGGCTACTGCGGCGGCGACCGCACGGCGGCGCGCAACCTGTGGCGGCCGATGCAGCGCCGCAGCACGCTGCAGAACGAGCTCGAACGAGCGCTCGCGATGGCGGCGTTCACCTATATCCTTGCGCGCTTCCGCCCGACCCGGCAGCGACCCGACCCCACGCGATGACGAACCTGCACGCCCCGATGCAGCAGAGCAAGCTGCAGAACTACAACAGCACCCGCGGTGCCGAGGCCTACAAGGCCGACTACCAGAACAAGCTGCACCGCAAGTGGTCGGACAAGCGCGAGCGCGCGCTGCTGACGAGCTACTTCCGGCGCATCGGCCACGTCGGCTCGCTGCTCGACCTGCCGTGCGGCCACGGCCGCCTGTCCGACTTCCTGAAGAGCCAGTGCGACACGCTGGTCGAAGGCGACTGGTCGCACACGATGGTCGGCCTCAACCTGCGCGACCACGGCCAAGACCACCGCCACTACGTGCGCGCGTCGGCGCTCGAGATCCCGTTCCCGGACCGCACGTTCGACGTCGTCGTCAGCTTCCGGCTGTCGCACCACCTCGAGACGCAGGAACTGCGCGAACGCCACCTGCGCGAACTGTTCCGCGTCAGCAAGAAGCACGTGATCGTGACGTGGTTCTCGGCGACGTCGCTGAAGAACATCCTGCGGCAGGTGCGCGTGAAGCTGGCCGGCAAGAAGCCCAAGCACGTGCTGCACAACCAGCGCGTGCGCGCGCTCGCCGCCGAGGCGGGCTACACGCAGGAACTGGCGAAGCCGCTGTTCCTGATCGGCTCCGGCCACATGCTCGGCCTCTACACGCGCAAATGACCGCCGGCGCGCCGCTGCCATTCACCATGCAGCGCATGGTGTTCTTCGCCCTGCTGTTCGGCATGGCGATGTTCACGATCTGCGTGGCGGTGATGCTGCAGAGCAACGACGGCAAAGGCCTGCTGTCGCCGCCGATGCTGGAGCTGAACATCCCGGTCATCGCGGCCGGCATCGCCGCCGCGGCGACGGCGCTGTTGCTGCGCACGCTGCTCGGCCGCCGCGCCGAAGCCGCCCCGAAGGAGCAGCGCGCCGCCGCCCGCTTCCGCGCCACGCTGGTGCCGCTGGCGCTGCTCGAAGGCGCGTGCATGTTCGCGCTGGTCGCGTGGCTGCTGAACGGCAACCCGGTGCCGAACCTGGTGGTCGGGCTCGGCGTGATGTCGGTCGCGCTGGCGATCGTGCCGATGCAGGATCCGGATCAGGAGCGCGCGGGCTGAGCGAGGCGGGCAGACGGGGCCGCGCAGATCGAACTATTCGGTAACTCCGAATAGTTGGAGCGTGATGCCTGCTGCGGAGTTCCACCGGAGGCTCGAAGACTCGCGCCGTCATCCCGGCCAGCTGGCTGCGACAGCCGAGCGATCCGGAACGCGCGCTCAGCGCATGCCGGGCACCATCACGAGGCCGTTGCTGGCGACGACGCCAAGCGCGGAGCCGCTCCTAGTGCCTCACGAATCGTCACAAGCCACTGACCTATACCCAAGGGGCACTCCTGCATCTGCGGCTGCCATCAGCGCCCGATCACCCCGGAGTACCCGCGCGTGAACACGAGCCCGCCCGGATTGAACCCCAGCACCAGCACACCACCCTGCGCATAGAACGACTGGCCGGCGAACGCCGGCAGGAACGGGATCGGCAGCGGCCAGGTCGCCTGCCCCGCGACATTGGTCAGCGTGTAGGAGCCGCTCGGCGCGAGCAGCGCCGTGCAGCCCGGGAAGCCCAGCGGATCGAGCGCCAACGGCAGCGGCACGCCGTTCCACTGCGTGTTGTCGAACCCGAGCCAACCGATCGGCAGGTTCAGGAAGCCCGTCGGCAGATTGCCGAGCCGCAGCGTCAGCGTCGTGCCGAGGCGCGGGATGCCACTCACCACCGTCAACGTCGGCACGCCGGTCGGCCCGGCACAGCCTGCACCATAGAAAGCGAAGCTGGTCGGCGGTGCCGCGCCGTACGCGCTCGTCGTGCCGTTCGACGCACCGTTCAGCCAACCGCCATAGGCGAACGTGCGCTGCCGCTGCGTGTCGAAGGCCGCCGCGATGCCGCGCGCGGCGAACGTCGTCGCCGGCGCCATCGAGGTCCACGCGCTGCCGCTCCACTCCCAGGTGTCGAACATCTCGGTGCCGCTCGCCTGGCGGCCACCGAACACGACCACGCGGTTGCGCAGCGAGTCGAACACCATCGCGTGGCCATGGCGCACGGCCGGCCCGCTCGCATTGGCGAACTGCCACGACGTGCCGTTCCATTCCCAGACATCACCCTGGTCCGTCGCGCCGGAGTTGCGCCAGCCGCCGAACATCACGGTGCGGCCGCGCGCGCTGTCATAGGCCAGCGTGCAGTTCGCGCGGCCCTGCGGGCCGACCGTCGAACGCTGCAGCCAAGTCGCGCCATCCCATTCCCACGTGTCGCCCGGATAGCCGCCGCCGTACTGGCCCCCGAACAACACGACCCGTTGGCGCGCGCTGTCGTAGGCGAGCGAGTAGTCGATGCGCTGCGACGGCGACACGGGCGGCGACAGCAGCGTCCAGGTCGAACCGTTCCACGCGTAGGTCTGCATGCCGAAGCTCGAACCCAAGGCGAGCACCTGGTTGCGCGCCGCGTCGTAGACGACCGCACACGTGCCCGGCAGGCCCGAGGGCGAGAACGCGGCGCGCAGCGACCAATCGACGCCGTCGTACTCCCACGTCTCCTGCACGCCACCCGACAGGTTCGGGCTGCCACCCACCATCACCATGCGATCGCGCGCGCTGTCGTAGGCCATGCAAGCGGACCAACGCGCTCCCGGGTTGGTGGCCGTCGTCAGGCTGCCCCACGTGCCGCCTTGGGCAGTCAGCGGAACGGTGACGAGCAAGGACGCGGTGCACGCGAGTGCGGCGGCGAGGGCGACGGACGGAATGCGGCGATGGATTGCGGGCAAGGGTCTCCTGTTTCGACGCGGCAGGCTAACGCCCCCGCGCTCTGCGGCAGCCCCCCCTCACCGCGGAAACACCGCCAAATCGCCGAATGGAGCCCGAACGCGCGATGCCGCCGACCCCACACCATCACACGCCGAACGACACCCCACCGTGCAGACAGTCCGCGAGCTGCGCGCACAGCCGATCCAGCGCCGCGCGATCCGGCGTGACCCCGACCGCCGCCAACACCCGCCGCGCCAACGGCCCGCGCCGCAGGATCGTGCGCAGCGGCGCCTCGACCAGCGGATCGAAGTCCTGCACGTCCGGCAACACGCGCTCCGCCAGCGCGCGCCACAGCTCCCCGGCACTGCGCGCGCGCGCATCGAAGCCCAGCGCCGCCAGCAGCCCCGCATGCGTGACCATCGCCTGGTCGCCGTCCTTGGCGACCGCCCACAGCACGGCGGCGAGTTCCTTCGTGTCGAGCTGGCCGAGCGACGCCACGGACACCCAGCGCTCCGCACACAGCGCGCGCAGCACCGCGACCACCAGCGTGCAGATCGCGAGATCGGCGGCGGGATGTTCCTGCACGTCGAGCACGCGGATCTCGAGCGCGTCGCGGAAGAACTTCGCCACCACACCGCGGCTGTTCAGCCATTCCTCGCGCAGCAGTTGCTGCGGATCGAGCGGGGCGATGTCGGCCCACGTCGGCTCGAGGATCGTCGTGAAG
>CAMAUH010000387.1 GCA_945861365.1 Candidatus Kuenenia stuttgartensis | reverse complement strand
GGCCTCGGCGGCATCGTCTGGTTCGCCGGACAACCGAGCTACGAGACGGTCTACACCGCACGCAGCGCGGACGACATCAAGGCGGTGCAGCAGGCCCTGCAGAAGGCCGGCATCGCGTGGGTGCCCGGCGACGGCAGTTCCTTCCAGGTCGAGCGCAGCAAGGTCAACCTCGCGCACTCGGCCATCAAGGAGGCCGGCCTGTTCACCTCCGATGCGCCGAGCGTTGGCGGCGGCCTCAGCCTGATCGAGGACGCCGAGACGAAGGCGTGGAAGCTCGATGCCGCGTCGCGCGCGCAGGTGGTCGCGGCGATCCAGGCCATGGACGGTGTGGCCCAGGCGACCGTGACGGCCAGCCGGCCGCGCCGCCAGGCCGCGTTCCGCGACCGCGACGCCGAGCAGCGGCCGAGCGCCACGATCATGCTGCGGTTGAAGCCGAACGCGTCGTTCGACTCGATCGCGCGCGCCGCGGCGAAGCTCGCGGCGTCGCAGCTGATGGTGCCCGAGCAGAACATCCACGTCGTCAGTGCCGCGGGCAACCAGACCTACCGCTTCGATCCCGACCGGGATGCCGGCGGCGGCTCGTCCGAGTTCCTGACGCTGCAGAACAAGATCTGCGACGAGCGCACGCAGGCGGCGCAGGCGCGGCTCGACCAGCTGTGGCCCGGCAAGACCAACGTGTCGGTCACCGTCGAGCTCGACCCGTCGTGGGAGGTCCGCAGCGAGAAGGTGGTGCCGACCGAAGCGCTGGTGCGTTCGGAGAAGTTCAAGAAGGACGCCACCGACTCGGCCGCCGGCAAGACGCCGGACGACGGCAAGAACACCAGCAAGAACGAGACGCGCGACCGCGAGTTCGTCACCGACATCGGCGAACGCCGCAGCGGCAAGTGGATGCAGGACATCAAGCGCATGACGGTCGCGGTCATCTACGACCGTTCGCTGTCGACCCAGCAGGGCTTCGACGAGAAGGACCTCGTCAAGACCGTGAAGTCGATCGTCGGCTGGGATCCGGCGCGCGATCAGGCCGAGTCGTTCAGCACGCTGGTCGCCGAGTTCGCGCCGATGGATCTCGGGCCGGTGGTCACCGAAGGCCCTGGCGTCGCCGACATGGCGCTGCGCTGGGGGCCGACCGTCGGGCAGGTCGTCGGCGTCATCGTCGTCGTGATGTTCCTGCGCGGCCTGTTCCGTTCCTCGAAGGGCGCCGGCGGCGCCGGTGGCGGCGGCGAGACCAAGCAGACCGAGGTCGCCGAGGAGACGCTGTCCCCCGAGGAGAAGCACAAGAAGCTGCGCGCCGAGATCGAGAAGTCGATCGCGGAGGACCCGGCCACCTTGGCGAAGTTGCTGGAGACCTGGCTCACCGAGCAGAAGGCCTGATCGAGGCATCGCATGGCCGACTCCAACAAGAAAGCAATGCCGGTCGACAAGGTGATCGCCATGTTGCTGCTCTCCATCAACCAGGAGCTGGCGGCGAAGGTGCTGCGCAACTTCACCGACGACACCGTCGACAAGGTGACGCGCGCCATGCAGGAACTGCAGGAGATGGCGGTCAATCGCGAGACCGTGCGCGAGGTCTACGAGCAGGCCGTGCTGCGGCTGCGCCAGGGCGGCATGGCGCTCGGCGACGTCAGCAGCCTGATGCGCAACGTGCTGGCGCGCGCGTTCGGCGAGGAGCGCAGTACCGACGTCGCGCGCCGCGCCAACAGTGACATCCTGGCGAAGCGACCGTTCGCGATGTTCGAATCGCTGACGCCGCAGGACCTCGCCAACCTGCTCGCCGAAGAGCACCCGCAGATCTCGGCCGTGTTCCTGGCGCACCTCGACCGCATGAAGGCGGGCGAGGTGTTGCGCTTCATCGACGAAGAGGCGCGCGCCGACCTCGTCTACCGCGTCGCCACGCTCGATCGCACGCCGGCGGAGGTCGTGCAGCGCGTGCTCGACGTGATGCGCAAGAAGGTCAAGGACCTCGGCCTGTCCGCGCTGCGCGGCGAGCCCAAGTCGTGGGTCAAGGCCGCGGCGTCGCTGCTGAACAACCTCGGCGGCGGCGAGAAGGCCGTCATGGAGAAGATCGAGGCCAACGACGCGGCGGTCGCCGGGGCGATCCGCGAAGAGATGTTCACGTTCGACGACATCCAGAAGCTCGACAAGAAGTCGATGCAGAAGATCCTCGCCGCCGTCGACAGCCGGCAGCTGGCGGTTTCGCTGAAGGCCGCGATCCCGCCGGTCGAGCAGGCGATCCTCGGCAACCTCAGCAAGCGCGCCTCCGACATGGTGCGCGAGGAACGCGACAACCTCGGTCCGACGCCGCTGACGGACGTGCTGACCGCACAGGGCGAGATCCTGAAGCTGGTCCGCGACCTGATGGACAAGGGTGAGATCAAGGCCGGCGTCGCCGAGCAGATGGTGTGACCTCCATGACCCAGACCAGCAGCCTGCCGTTCCACGCGCCGATCGTCGGCCTCCGCTTGCATGCCGTGCAGGGCAAGGGTGGTGTGCCGCTGTCGCCGCGCGGCAAGCAGCTGATGGATCTCGAACAGCGCGAAGCGCAGCGCGTCGCCGCCACGCAGGCGCTGACGCAACTGGTCCGTTCGGCGCGCTCCACCGTCGAGGGCGTGCCGCAGCAGATCGGCGCACGGCTCGAGGAGGTCGCCGGCATCGCGGTCGAACTCGGCCTCGCGATCGCGCGCGAGATCGTCGGTGCCGCGCTCGACAAGGGCATGGTGGATCCCACGCCGACCGTCGTGCGATGCCTGCGCGATTGCGTGCACGGCAGCCAGCGCGCCGACCTGGTGGTGCGCCTGCATCCCGAAGACCTCGCCGCCGTGCAGACCGCGCTCGCGGCGATGCCGGAGTTGCACGAAGAGGTCGCCGCCGCGCGCTTCGTCGCCGACGCGGCCGTCGGTCGCGGCGGCGTGCGCGCCGAGACCGGTGCTGGCCGCCTGCTGTGGCAGCCGCTCGAAGTGCTCGAACGCATCTGCGCCGAAGTGCGCCGCGAGGCCACTTCGTGACCCTTCCCGCCGGTCTGGCGCGCGCGCTGTCGGCCGCCAAGACGCTGAATCGCCCGACCGCCGAAGGGCGCGTGCGCGCGATCCGCGGCATCGCGATCCACGTGACCGGCCTCGGCGCCGCGATCGGCGACACCTGCTCGATCGCCGCGGAGGGCGGCAAGCTGCTGATCCCCGCCGAGGTCGTCGGCTTCGACCGCGACGACGCGGTGGTGATGGCGCTCGGCGACCAGCACCGCGTGGCGCCGTGGGACCGCGTGCAGAACGACCATCGGCCGCTCGCCGTGCCGGTCGGTGCCGGCCTGCTCGGCCGCGTCGTCGACGCGCTGGGCCGGCCGCTCGACGGCGGCCCACCCATCGAAGGTGCGCTGCGGCCGCTGACCGGCGATGCGCCATCGCCGCTGCAACGCGCACCGATCCACCAGCCCGTCGAGACCGGCGTCGCCGCGATCGACGGCATGCTGACGCTCGGCAAGGGCCAGCGCATCGGCATCTTCGCCGGCTCCGGCGTCGGCAAGTCGACGCTGATGGGCCAGATCGCGCGCAGTCGCGCCGGCCAGGTGAACGTCATCGCGCTGATCGGCGAACGCGGCCGCGAAGTCGGCGAGTTCGTCGCCGAAGCGCTCGGCAAGGAAGGCCTGCAGAAGAGCGTCGTCATCGCCTGCACGTCGGACACCGCTCCGATGCTGCGACTGAAGGCGCCGCTGACCGCCGTGACGATCGCCGAAGCGTTCCGTGCGCAGGGCGCCGACGTGCTGTTCATGATGGACTCGGTGACGCGCTACGCGATGGCGGTGCGCGAGGTCGGCCTCGCCGCCGGCGAACCGCCGACGCTGCGCGGTTACCCGCCGTCGCTGTTCGCGTCGCTGCCGCGCCTGGTCGAACGCCTCGGCAGCGACGGCACCGGCACGATCACCGGCCTGTTCACGGTGCTGGTCGACGGCGACGACATGAACGAACCGGTCGCCGACGCGCTGCGCGGCTACCTCGACGGCCACGTCGTGCTGAGCCGCCGCATCGCCGAACGCGGCAAGTTCCCCGCCATCGACGTGCTCGCCTCGATCAGCCGTCTGATGCCGAAGGTCACGACGCCGGAGCACCAGAAGCGCGCGCGGCGGCTGCGCGAACTGCTGGCGCACCACGAAGAGAATCGCGACCTGGTCGCGGTGGGCGCGTACCGCAAGGGCGCCGATCCGCTGCTGGATCAGGCGATCGCCAAGATCGGCGCGATCGAGGGGCTGCTGTTCCAGGGACCCGAGACGCGTTCGGCCGCGGACACGCAGAAGGCGCTGCAGCAGATCGCCGGCGGCTGAGGTGGGTGGCGCGGCGGTGGAGACGTCGTGTCGACCAAACTGGTCACTCTGCAAACTGTCCAGTTGACTGGTCACTTTGGGTTTCGGGGCTCCTGATGGCTCGCAAAGCGGGTCATCGCTGATGTCGTGAAAGCCGACAGTCGCCACCGACTGCCTCGCCGCGCGACAT
>CAMAUH010000386.1 GCA_945861365.1 Candidatus Kuenenia stuttgartensis | reverse complement strand
TGCATGCCGGAGCTGTAGGTGCCGAGCGGCGCGTCGATGGAATCGTGCAGGCCGGCGAAGTCGACGATCGCCGCGAAGCGCGCGTGGATGTCCCGTTCGGCGACGCCGAGCAGTGCCAGGTTGAGGAACACGTTCTGGCGACCCGACAGCACCGGCTTGAAGCCGGCCCCCAGCGCCAGCATCGGCGCGATGCGCCCGTGCACGCGCAGGTCGCCGAGGCTCGGCCGCAGGATGCCGCAGACCATGCGCAACAGCGTCGTCTTGCCGCTGCCGTTCTCGCCGACGATGCCGATCGAGCGGCCGCGCCGCAGCGCGAACGAGACGTCGCGCACGGCCCAGAACTCGCTCGCTCGCAGCTCGTCGTCGTCGGTGCGGCCGAGCAGCAGCCGCCCGATGTCGCGCGCGCCGTAGACGAACGAGCGCTTCAGCGAGCGGGCGAACTTCTTGCTCAGGCCATTGGCCTCGACGCAGATGTCGGCGTCGACCATCACCGCCCCCCGAGCAGCATGCGTTCGATCAGGATCGGCGCCACCGCGCGCACGAACGACAGGCCGAGCACCGTCGTCACCACGCCGAACCCGAGCACACCCGCGAACAGCCACGGCTCTGCCAGCAGTTCACCGGCCGCCGCCTGCCGCGCACCGTCGATCAACGGCGACACCGGGTTGCAGCGCACGATCACCGCGAACCAGCCTTCCTTCGGCTGGTACATCGCCGGCGTCAGGAACAGCCCGTAGCCGAGCAGCAGCTTCATCGATTGCTGCAGGTCCGCGAACAGCTGCGTGAACGGCATCAGCAGGCAACCGAGGCCGAGCCCCAGCAGCACGGCGCCGACGAACGCGCTCGCCACCAGGGCTGCACCGACCGGCTGCAAGCCGAAGCCGATGGCCAGCAGCGCGAACGCGGCGAGCAACCGCACACCGGTCGTCAGCAGCGTCTCGTGCAACTGCGCCAGCACGATCGCGCCGCGCGAGAAGTAGACGCGCGTCAGGTAGCTGCGCGCGCCCTCGAAGGCCTGGTGCGGCACGTCGATGGCCTCGGCGAACACCTGCCACAGCAGCGTGCCGAGGAACACCGACAGCGCCTGCGGCAGCGCCGAATCGCCCGCCGGGACGATGCCGGCTTCGCTCGCCAGCGTGACGCCGCCGGTGATCAGCAGCGCCGGCGCGACCATCCAGAAGTAGCCCAGGAACGACTTGCGGTACTTGGCGCCGATCGTGCGGCGGAAGATCCGCCACGACAGCGACACCGCCTGGGCGCAGTCCCGCAGCCAGCCAGACGGCGATCGCGCAGGCACCGTCACTGCCATGGAACCGTTCGGAGACACGTCACGCGGGCGGGACGATAGCGAGCGCTGCGGCAAAGATCGCGCCTCAGCCCGGCGCGATCGCGCCATGCTTGACCGTCGTCCGGAGCACCGTTCTGCTGGCCAGGTGCAGCCCGTAGCGACGATCGCCATCCCGTGCCACAACGGTGCGGCCCACCTCGAGCCGATGGTGCGATCGTGGCTGCAGCAGTCCCGCCAGGACTTCGAACTGCTGCTGGTCGACGATGCCTCGACCGACGCGTCGGTGGAGCTCGTCTGCCGGACCGCGGGCGACCGCGTGCGCATCGTGCGCAACCAGGAACGGCGCGGCCTCGCGGCGAACTTCGCCCATGCCGCGTCGCTGGTGAAGACGCCGTTCTTCTGCCTCGCGCACCAGGACGATCTCTACGAGCGCGACTACCTGCAGCGGCTGCTGGCGGCGCTGGAGGCCGAACCGGACGCGGCATTCGCCCACTGCTCGGCGACGGCGATCGATGGCGACGGCAACGAGATCACCGCCGCCGCCGAACGCTTCAAGAACGGGCTCGCGCGGCAGGCGGTCGGCGCCACCCGCAGCGAGCTCTACGGCCTGCTGTGGCGCGGCAACTTCGTCTGCTGCCCGTCGGTGCTGTTCCGCACCGCGGCCTACCGCGCCGTCGGCGGCTTCGACACCCGCCTGTCGTTCGCGCTCGACTGGGAACTGTGGTTCCGCATGGTGCGAACGGGGCATCGCTTCACGACGGTGACGACCCCGCTGGTGCGCTATCGCCGCCACGCCGACAACGCCACCCGCTCGGCGACCCGCTCGCTGCGGCGCTTCGAGGAGGAGCTGCAGGTGCTGCAGGAAGCCCATGCGCACGGCGTGGCCGAACGGCTGATGCGCGCGCAACGGGCGCCGGGCCGATCGCTGCGCAACAACCTGGTCAACGAAGCCTTCGAGGACCTGCGCCACGGCGACCACACCGCGTTCCGTGACAAGCTGCGGTTCGTCAGCGAGCGCGTTCCGCATCTGCGGCGCGACCCCTACGTGCTGGCGCTGCGCGTGCTGAGCCGGTTCGGCACGCTCGGCGTGTCAGCGCTGGGCCTCGGGCGACGCGCCGCGGTGCGGCTGGGCCTCGGTTGAGCTCCGTTCGCGGCACTGACCGAGCATCGTGACGCCGAGCAGCATCGTCGGCCCGAGCCAGTGCAGCAGCAGGCGCGGCATGCTCGAACGCAGCTGGTGCTGCAGGTCGGTCTCCTGCCCCATCAGGAAGGGCATGACGACGATGCCGAGGCCGGCCAACACGAACAGGCCGAGTGCGGCGAACGACGCGCGGCGCGACCACGCGCCGAACAGCGCGACCAACGGCAGCCAGTAGGCGAGGCCGAAACCGCCGCGGAACAGCGCGTAGTGCAATACGCCGACGACGATGGCCGGCAGCCGCGCGCTGCGCTGCAGCAGGCGCCCAGGCTCGGCGAGATACGACTGCATCGCCCCGCCCGAGGCGCCGACGCCCGACGCGACCAAAGGCAACGCGAGCAGCAGGACCGGCAGCAGCACGGCCGCCGCGGCAAGCCGACCGCGCGGCCCCAGCGCGGCGCGCCGCGCCAGCGCATCGGCGCAGGCCAGCAGCGCCCCGATGCCGCCAGCGGCGACCACGAACCAACCGCACGACGTGCCGGCCTCCGGCTGCAGCAGGCCACGCTGCAACGGCAACCACGCCACGGCACCGAGCAACCAACCGGCCGCGGCACCGCAGAGCAGCCGCCGCTCCGCGGTGCAGAACGCGACCGCCGTCGCCGCTCCCGCGTAGACGATGCCTTCGGGCTTCACCAGCACCGCCAACAGCGTGCCGAGCAACAGCAAGCGCGCGTCCTTCTGCACAAAGCCCGCGGCGATCGCCGTGGTGCACAGCAGCAGGAACCCCTCGCCGTATCCCGAATCGATGCCGCCGCTCGTCGGGTTGACCAGCATCGGCGTCAGCATCGTCGCCGCGGTGCCGAGCCACGCGAGGGACGCGTTCGCCGTCGCGCGCCGCAGCGTCGTGCCGACCAGCAGCGCCAACAGCGCGAACAGCCCGGGGAACAGCAACCTGCCAGCGCCGCCGCACAGCCGCTCGAGGGTCGCCACCAGCAGTGGCTGCAGCAGCGGATAGTCGCGGCTGTGCGCGAACACGGCCGCGTCGCGGAAGTACGGCTGTTCGAGCGTCGGTGCCGCTACCAGGAACCGCGCCGTCGTGTCCCAGGCCACGGCGCCGTCCCAGTGGCGCGAAGGCGTCGCCAGCGCGCCGTGCGCGATCGCCACCAGCGCCGCCACCAGCACGAGCCCGAGCGCGCTCGCCAACCAGCGCGGTGCGGGCGCGGCCGCCGGCATCGCCGGGATCCGCCATGGCACCAGCAGGCCGAGCAGCAACGAGCCGGTGAGCAGATGTGCCGGGACCGCCAGCGACAGCGCCAGCAGGGCATGCGCAGCGACCGCGAACAGGGCGATGCCGGCCAGCGAACCGAGCAACAGGCGCTCCGCCCAGGACAGGGAACTCATCGCACCTCGAGGCGCAGGTCGTCGACCAGCCCGACGACGACGACAGGGCGCTGCTGCCCGTCGGCCTCCGTACGGCGAGCCAGCGGCCGCCCCCGATGCTCACGGGCATCCGCCGCCACCGCCTGCTCGCGCACCAGCAACCGCGGCGCGATCAAGCCGGGCACGAACTCCAACGCTCCATTGGTCTCGCCGCGGAACAACACGGCGGCGTCGGCGGGCACGTTCGCGAGGATCCACTGCACGACCTCGGCCCCGCGCAGCGCGGGCCCGCCGAGGAAGTAGCCGGCGGCGCCGCGCGCCCGGTAGTCGTCGATGTCGCTCCAGCGGCGGCCGAACACGACGCCGGGCACGCGCGCCAGGCCGAGCCCGAGGTGCACCAGCAAGGCGACCACCGGCAGGAGCCACAACCCGCGCGACAGGCGAGACGGGGAAGCGGCGGCCGGCATGCGCGGGGATTCTGCACACCGGCTGCGGTGCAATCCACTTCGCGCCGCGGCGGCACCGCGGCGGCCTTTCACACCGAAGCGTCGTCGTGGCGACTGCCGCGGCGCAGCAGGTCGAGCGGCTTCGTCAGCATGCGGCCGAGGCGCCAGGTCCACGGGCCGCGCAGTTCGCGCAACTGCTGCTGCAGTTGCTCGACCTCGCGCGCGGCGTCGCTGCC
>CAMAUH010000385.1 GCA_945861365.1 Candidatus Kuenenia stuttgartensis | reverse complement strand
CAACGGCAACGCCATCGACGTGGCGCCCCGGCAGGTCGACGTCGTGGCCGGCCGCGTCGAGCTGAACACGCGCACGCTGGGCAGCTTCCGCATCGTGCAGGGGCCGACCGCGCCGGGCATCGCCGCCTACCAGCAGTTGATCGGCACGTCGGTCGCGCTCGCCGGCGGCTACTCGTTCGCCGTCGAAGAGGTGCCGTCGACGTCGCCGTTCGCGGCGGTCGATGCGGTGCGCTGGCGCATCCGCGGGCCCGGCGTCGAGGACGTGCTGTACTTCGCCGGCGACGCCGTGCGCGCGCGCGAGTCGATCCCCGAGGATTGGCGCGAGACGTGGAACGAACCGTTCCCCGTGTGGTCGTACGGGCCGCTGTCGGTGCCGCCGGGCACGTTCACGACGCTGACGCAGGTGAGTCAGCCGATCAGCCAGCCGGGCATTGGCGCCACGATGACCGCGTCGGGCGGGTGGATCTGGAGCGAGCCGCGCTTCCTCGGCACCGAGCTGGTCTACGACGTGCTCGAGCTGCGACTGAACCTGGCGTGGAACCGCTCGGACCTCGGCGTCGGCCAGCGCTCCTACCGCTTCTGGTTCGCGCCCGGCCAGGGCCTGCTCGGCTTCTCTCAGGACGGTGTCGCGCGCGAGCGGCCGACGCCGTGACGCCCACGCGGCGAATGCGCCGTTGCCCGCGGCTCGTCACGCAATGACGATGCGCGGATGCCGAGCCGCTACGCGTTCCTCGTCGACACCTACGCGACCGAGATCCTGAAGGTGCTGTCGGTGTGGTCGATGGCGACCGACGGCGACCTCGACGTGCGGCCGCGCGCCGGCGATCCGCGCGGTCGCACGCTGCGCGAGCACATGATCCACCAGTGCCAGAGCGAGAACGGCTGGTTCACCGGCATGTTCGGCATCGCTGCACCCGGCGACGTGCTGCCGGCGGAACCGACGCGGCTCGCGTTCCTGCGCCACTACGCGGCGGCGGCGGAGTTCCGGCGTTTGGCGCTGCTGGCGAAGGACGACGCGTGGTGGGAGAGCGAGGTCGCGTTCTTCGAAGCGAAGCGCACGCGCACGTGGATCATGGTGCGGCGCGTCGCGCACACCGCGCACCATCGCGGCCAGCAGACGGCGCTGCTGCGCATGCTGGGGAACCCGCTGCACAGCACCTACGGGCCGACCGCGGACACCGGTGGGCTCGCCAAGGACAAGCCGCCGGTGGTCTACGCGTACGACGACGCGGGGACGCTGCTGGCGGGCGAAGCGGCCGGTGGGCACAAGCGCGCGCTGCCAGCACCGGTGCAGCGGCCGGTCACCGAACGGCCGACGTCTTGAGCCGGTCGGCGACTGCGCGGTTCAGAACGCGCCCTTGGTGAACGTCACGCCGTTGCTCGCGGTCACCGCCACGAGGTTGCCCGTCGCGTCGAACTCGATCGGCGCGACCTGTGCGTGGAACACGAAGCCGAGGAACGCCGGGTTGTCGGAGATCGTGTAGCTGGTGGTCACGGTGCCGCCTTGCGGTACCAGCAACGTCAGCAGATCCGGCGTGACCAGCAGGCTGCAACCCGCGACGCCCTGCGGCAGGATGGCCGGCAGCGGCGCCGCGAGCGTGCCGAACCCGAACACGCCGATCGCGAGCGAGTTGGCGGGCAGTCCGGTGGCGGTGGCGCGGCACGTAGCGCCAAGCCAGGGCAGCGAACTCGCGGCGAGCAGCACCGGTCCGCCGCTGCTGGTGCAGCCGCTGCCATACGCGATTGCCGTGGCCTGGCACGTCGACACGTAGCGAGCGAACGCCGCCGACAGCAACCCACCGGCGGTGACGAAGCCGCCGCCGAGCGCCAGCACGCCCCGATCCTGCGCCACCATGGCGCTCGGGGGGAGATCCAGGCCAGCACCGATCGGCGACCACGTGGTGCCGTTCCACCGCGCCAGCCGGTTCGCGGGATTGCCGTCGGCGATGGTGAAGTCGCCACCCGCGATCAGGTCGCCGTCGGGCAGCTCGACCAACCGGCAGGTCGTCACGTAGGAGCCGGGGTTGCTGATGCCGCCGCCCAACGCCGTCCACGTCGTGCCGTTCCAGCGCGCGACGCCGTTGGCGGGCGCGCCGCCGGCCGAAGTGAACGCGCCGGCCGCGACCAGTTCGCCCGCCGCCGTGACCAGCAGGTGCTCGACCGTGTCGTTCATGCCGCTGCCGAGCGGGCTCCAGCTCGTGCCGTTCCACCGCGCGATGCGGTTGGCGGGCACGCCGCCCGCCGCGGTGAACAGGCCGCCCGCGATGACGTCGCCGTTCGGCATGCAGGCGACCGTGAACACCGAGCTGTTGCAGCCACTGCCGAGCGCTGCCCACGTGCTGCCGTTCCAGCGCGCGACCCCGGGCATCGACACGCCGCCGATGGTCGTGAATTGTCCGCCGGCGACCACGTCGCCGCTGCTGGCGGTCGCGAGCGTGAGGATGTCGCTGTTGCTGTTGCCGGCGACCAGGGTCCAGGCAGTGCCGTTCCAGGTCGCGAGCTGGTTCGTGGTGTTGCTGCCGGCCAGCGGCCCGGCCGCGACCAGCTGACCGTTCGGCCGCTGCGCCAGCGCACGCACGTAGCCGGTCGGGCCGGCGCCCATCGCGGCCCACGCGGTGCCGTTCCAGCGGGCGACGTTGCGCGCCGCGGTGCCGGCGAGCGAAGTGAAGCCGCCGCCCGCGACCAGGTCGCCGTTCGGCAGTTCGAGCAGCGAGGTGATGCCGCCGTCGGTGCCGGAGCTGAGCGCGGACCACGCGGTGCCGTCCCAACGCGCGATGTTGCCGACGCTGATGCCGCCGGCGGCGTAGACGTAGCCGCTGACGAAGAGGTTCGAATTGAGCCAGCAGAGATCGTATGGCGAGGCGCCCACACTCAGGCCGCTGCCAAGGGCCGACCAGGTGCTGCCGTTCCAGCGCGCGATGCCCGAGCAGCTGATGCCTGCCGCTTGCGAGAACGAACCGGCCGCGACGAGGTCGCCGTTCGGCAGCACGGTCAGCTGGTTCACGGTGCCGTTCCAGCCGCCGCCGAGGATCGACCACGCGGTGCCGTTCCAGCGCCACAGGGCCATGCCGAACAACGCGCTGGTGCCGGCCAGGATGTCCCCGTTCGGCAGCACTGCCAGCGATTGCACGTACGGCGGGGCACCGGGCAGCGCGGACCAACTGGTCCCGTTCCAACGCAGCACGGATCCGGTCACCGCGCCAGTCGCGAGCAGGTCGCCGTTCGGCAGCGGCAGCAGCGCAGTCAGGCGGTTGTTGGTGAGCAGGGGGATGCCGGCGCCCATCGCGTGCCAGGCGGTGCCGTCCCAGCGCGCGATGTTGCTGACGGCCGTGCCGCCCGCGAGGGTGAACGTGCCGGCGGCGACCAGATCGCCGTTCGTGAGCACTGCCAGATGGTCGACCATGCCGTTGGTGCCGGTGCCGAGTGGTGACCAGGTGCTGCCGTTCCAGCGCGCGAGGTTGTCGGCCGCGTTACCGCCGGCGGTGGTGAACAGGCCCGCCGCGACCAGTGCGCCGTTCGGCAGCGCGGCCAGCGCGTTGACGTATGGCCCGTACGGTGCGGCAAGGCCGGTGCCCAACGTCGACCAGATGCCGGTCGCCGGGTCGTGCAGTGCGATGTGGGCGGCGGCGATCGAACCGGCCCATGTGAAGTGGCCGCTGAGCGCGAGCTGCGGGGGCAGCGGCCCGCCGCCGTCGGCGTCCCAGACCACCTGCGCCAGCACGCCGCCGCCAGCGACGCCGGGAAACCCGCTGCCAGGTTGCCATTGGCCGCACTGACTGCTGGCGTCGGCTGCGGCGAAGGCCATGGCCAACACGAAGGCGGGGGCGGAGATGGGGAGGCGGCGTGCTGTGGTCATGGGGTTGGTCGGATCCGGGCGAGCGCGCGGCCCATGCATCGAGAACCATGCCGGAGCGTTCGCAGGGCACCGCTGGGGGGCGGTGGCCGCCGCGAGCGGTCGACGGTCATCGGTTGCCGGACGGTGATGTCGGGGATTCGTCAGTCTTCACTCCGGGTCGCGAGGTGCCGGATGGCGCCGGCACCAGCGCGCGGCGGATCGCGGCGAGCGGTGCTTGGTCGTCGAACACGGCGCGTTCGCCGTCGAGCCGCACGCCGAGGTCGCGCCACAGCGAGTCCAGTTCGCGCGGGAACTCGGCCTTCGCCATCGCCGCGTGCAGTTCGCGCAGCACCGTGGTGCCGGTCGCGGCGTCGCCGAGCGCCAGCACGTCGTCGATCGAACGGCGCTGCGTGATGTCGCCGCCGGCCGCGTGCACGGCGCGCAGCACGTCCTGCAGCGAACGGCGGTTTTGTGTGCGTTCGCGGATGCGCACGTCGGCGAGCAGGCAGAACAGGGCCCCGCCGTAGTAGGTGCGGCCCCAGCTCGCGTCGTCGTCGAGGCCGCCGCTGCCCGGCGATGGCAGGCCTTGCGCGTACTCGGCCAGCATCGCCGCCCACACCGCGTCGGCGTCCACGCGCCCGGCCTGCGCCTGGATCAGCGG
>CAMAUH010000384.1 GCA_945861365.1 Candidatus Kuenenia stuttgartensis | reverse complement strand
CCCAGTTCGAACTGCCGCTTCGCGTCGACCTCGTCGCGGTTGATCGCGACGACCGCCTCGTCGAGGCGCGCGCCGAGTTGCTCCTTCTTGCCGACCGCCATGCGCACCTGCCGCATCATCTGGATCGCCATGCGCAGCGTGCGTACGACGTCGCCGGCGTCGCTGTGCGCGAGCCGCTCGATGTCCTCGATGGTGCCGCCGCGGCTCCAGCAGTCGACCGCCGCCGCGATGCCCCAGTCCGGTTCCTTGATCGGATGCTCGATGCCCTGCAGCGTCTCGATGGCGATGAAGCGCTGCACCGCTTCGCCGGCCTTCTTCATCAGCGGCCCCTGTTCGCGCGATTGGCCGCGGAACTCGGCGCGCCGGCGGTCTTCGTGGATCAGCGCCGTGAACGTCGCCGCCAGCTGGTGCATGTCCATCTGCTCGAGCACGCCGCTGAACAGCAGCTCGGCGACCTGGATCTCGTAGCCATTGATGCGCTGCGCGATCTTGCCGCGGGGCAGCAGGCCGTCCTCACCGAGGAAGCCGGCGTCGCGCAGCACCTGCACGCGGCAGGCCAGTGCTGCGTGGGCGGCGGCCTTCTTCTTGGCGCGCGCCGACGGCGTACCCTTCAAGGCCTGGAACGCGGCGAAGCTGCTGTCGTACGCCGCGAGCAGGCCCTTGCTGCCGAGGCGGTCGTAGAGGTTCAGGATCGTCGAGTACGACAGGTTGAAGCGCGACGTGATCGGTTCGACCTTGCCCGAGTGGAAGCGCGACAGCGGCGCTTCCAGCAGGTCCTCGTCCTCGAGGATCGAGATGACGAGACCGCTCTTGTCGAGGCCTTGGCGGCCGGCGCGTCCCGCCATCTGCAGGTAGTCGCGCGCCTTCATGTAGTTCATCTGCACGCCGTCGAACTTGCGCAGCAGGTCGAACACCACCGTGCGCGCCGGCATGTTGATGCCGAGCGCGAACGTCTCGGTGGTGAACAGCATCTTCAGCAGGCCGGACGTGAACAGCCGTTCGACCACTTCCTTGTGGATCGGCAGCATGCCGGCGTGGTGGTAGCCCACGCCCTGGATGGCGCGGCCCAGGATGCCGCGCAGTCCCGGATCGGCGGCCGGGTCGAGTTCGAAGCGTGCGCAGATCTCGTCGAACATCGCTTCGATGCGCTCGCGCTCGGCGCGGTCGAGCAGGCGGCGGCCCATGCTCCGTTCGGCCTTGATCTCGCACTCCTTGCGCGAGAAGCAGAAGTACAGCAGCGGCAGCAGCTGGCGGTGTTGCAGCTCGTCGAGCAGCAGCACATACGGCCGCGGGCCGAACGGCACCCGGCGGCCCTGGCCGCGTTCGCGCTTGTCGCCCCAGCGGGAACGTTCGCGTTCGCGGCGGCCCTGGCGATTGCCGTGGCGGCCATCGCGCGCGGCGGCGCGTTCGTGGAACGTGATCGCGCGCTGGCGCTGCTCGAGCTGGAACACGCCGGCATCGGCATGGAACAAGCGGTGCGACAGCGGCACCGGGCGGCGCGTGTGCTCGATGACGGCGAGCTCCTGCTTGCGCACCTGCTTGATCCACTCGCCGAACTCGTGCAGGTTGTCGATCGTCGCCGACAGCCCGACGAAGCGCACATGCGGGGGCGCGAAGATCAGGCTCTCCTCCCACACGGTGCCGCGTTCGACATCGTCGACGAAGTGCACCTCGTCGAAGATCGCGAAGTCGGTGTCGCGGAAGCGGCCCGGATCCTCGAACACCGCGTTGCGGAAGATCTCGGTCGTCATGATGACGAGCGGCGCATCGGGATCGAGCGTCAGGTCGCCGGTCATCAATCCGACGCGCAGGCCATCCGCTTTGAAGTCGCGGAACTTCTGGTTGCTGAGGGCCTTGATCGGGCTCGTGTAGATCGCGCGCTTGCCGCTCTTCACCGCATGGTCGATCGCGTATTCGGCGACCAGGGTCTTGCCCGAGCCGGTGGGGGCCGCGAGCAGCACGTTCTTGCCGGCTTCGATCGCGCGGGCGGCCTCGACCTGGAACGGGTTGAGCGTGTAGCCCTTGAACAGGATTCCGTCCGGGTCCGACGAGCGTGCTGGCACCCGCCTAGCATCGCATACGGATGCGGCGAGCGGAACGACGCAGCGGGCGCCGTCTGCATTGTGGTGAGTTATCCACAAGCGAGCCGCGCGGCGACATGCCGCTGCTCTGGCATCACCGGATGTGCTGGCTATGCTCCGCGCCACTTCGCCAACGGGCGGAGCGTTTCGTCACCGGTCGCCGCGCGCGTGTCTGCCGCGGCTCGCGAAGTCGGCGGTCAACCGGCTTCGCTCGCACTCTGGAGCAGCCATGGAAAACAAGCCTGAAGTCAATGTCTCGAAGTTCGTCGGTCGCCACCTGTCGCAGCTGAAGATCCTCGCGCGCTTGTTCGAGCACGAGCTCGAAGCCGCGAAGGGCGCGCGCGAGGTCACGATGGACCGCCACCTGATCGAGAACGCCCTCGACACGCTCGAGATCTTCACGGACGACTGCGAGGCCGTGAGCGGCATCTCGCGCGAGCGCGCGAAGATGGACCAGAAGCCGGTCGTCGCGCGCCTGAACTGATCCGTTCCGGTCCGTTCGCAGCGGTGGTGTGCGCGTGCCGTGCCACGCGCCCCGCGGCGATTCCGTTGGCAGCGTTCCGCCATCGTGTTGGCTCCACCCGTGTCGGTACCCGCAGCAGACGTCATGTACCCGGCTTCGTCCGCGACGCGATGGACCCTCCGCGCCGTCGTGCTGGCGGCCCTCGGTGCCACCTTGTGGTTGGCAGGTCCGAGGGCGCTGGATGTCGTGTCGGCGCGCCTCGACGCGTCCGCACGCAACAGCCCGCTGGTCGAGTTGGATCGCGCGGGCTTCGTCGAACGGCCGGATTGGATGGACAAGCCGTTGTTGCTGGCGGTGTCCGCCGCTCTGTCGCCTTGGTTGTCGGATGCCGTGCCGATTCTCGACGACGCGACGATCCTGGTGCTGCGCGATGGCCTGCGCAGCGTGCCGTGGGTCGCGGATGCGCGCGTCGAACGGGCCTTCCCGGATCGGCTGCAGGTACAACTTGGACTGCGCCGGCCCGTGCTGGCGGTTCGCGATGGCAGCGGCCAGCCACTTTGCCTGGTCGATCGCGATGGCCGCATGCTGCCTTGGGTCGAGTTGGTGTTGCCGGTCACGTTCCTGTTCGCCGAGGGCGGAACCGCGACGATGGACGTGAAGCCGGGCGACATCGCGCCGGATCCCCGGGTGCGCGCCGCTGCCGCGATTGCTGTCGAATGGCGCGATGCGCTGGCGCCGCAGGTGTCGCAGTGCCCGGCACTGCTCGAAGTGGACGCGACCAACCTAGGGGAGCGCTGGCTGCGTGGGCCGAGCTATCCGGAGGTGCGGGTCAAGCTCGCGCGTGCGGATGGGGCCGGGGTGGTGTTTGCGTACGATCGGCCGGTCGACAGCGCCTTGCCGCGGGTACCGGTGCAGACGAAGGCGACGGTGCTCGGCAACGTGCTGCGGGAGCATCCCGGTCTCGCGGGCCTGGTCGCGGGGGACCTGCGGTTCTCGCGCCGTTGGGCCGACTACCTGCAGCCGCGCCCGACCGGCAAGCGGGACCCCTACGAGCACTGGAACAAGCTGGCGCTACCGGGCGGCAAGTGAACCGCTGATCAGTCGGCGCGGCGCGCGCGCAGCACGTCGCGCAGCAGCGCGTGCAGGCCGAAGCCGCCGTTCTTGGTGCAGCCGAGTCGCACGATGACCATGCGCTCGCGTGGGAACACGACGCAGTACTGGCCCTCGTGGCCATCCATGCTGATCAGGTCGGCTGGCAGGTCGGGCCACTCGCGCTGCAGCGGGCCATCGCCGTCCGGGTCGGCGTTCAGCCACAGGTGCGAGCCATGGCTGCCGTTGCCCTTGCCATGCGGGATCCTCGCGGCATCGATCCAGCCGCTCGGCAGCAGGCGTTCACCCGCGACGACGCCATCGTCACAGTAGAGCTGGCCGAAGCGTGCCCAGTCGCGGGCGCTGGCGAAGCCATACGAGCTGCCCACGAAAGTGCCGGCAGGATCGGTCTCGAGCACCGCGGTGTGCATGCCGAGCGGTTCGAACAGCGACGTCCTTGGGAATGCCCAGTACTCCCGATCCTCGGGGAAGGTCGTGCGCAGCACCCGGCACAGCAGGTTGGTGGCGCCGCTGCTGTAGAGGAACTCCGTGCCGGGGGCCGCCGCAACGGCCTGGCCGGCGTAGACCGCGGCGTGGTCGCTACTGCCGAACAGCATGCGCAAGGCGTCGCTGTCGGGTTGGTCGTAGGCCTCGTTCCAGCGTAGACCGCCGCACATCGCCAGCAGGTCGGCCATGTCGATCGCGCGCCGCGCGTCGCTCTCGGCGCGCCATTCCGGCACCGGTAGCGCGGCCTTCGGGTCGAGCTTGCCTTGCTGGATGCGGCGGCCGAGCAGCGCATGCGTGAGGGTCTTCGACATCGACCAGCCGGGCAGCGGCATCGCGGCTTGGTAGCCCTGCGCATAGCGC
>CAMAUH010000383.1 GCA_945861365.1 Candidatus Kuenenia stuttgartensis | reverse complement strand
GGCGGGCGAGGCCAGTGACCTCGCGGTTCCTCAGTAGAGGCCGGTGACCATCGCCAGCGCGTCCGACATCGCGCCGCCGAAGAGGTTGGCGGCCGGGTCGATCGTCAGACCCTGCAGGAACAGGTTGAAGCCGGCATTGGCGGGCACCGCGGGGAAGTTGAGGCTCAGAGCGCCGGCGGGCCCGGCGGCGACGATCGTCGCGGTGAGGTCGAGGCTGGCGTGCAATGGGCACCCGGGCATGCCGATGAAGCCGAGATCGACCGGCAGCGGGCCGAACGGGCCGACCTGGTTGCTGGTGCCGAGCACGAGCACACCGATGCCGAACGGCATGCCGCCGAGCTCGACCCCGAACGTGGTGCCAAGCTTCGGCCGCGTGGTGCCCACCGGCTTCAACGTCGGCACACCCAGCGTGCCGGCACAGCCGCGCGCGAATGGCGAGATCGCACCGACGGGCCACGCGTTCGCCTTCGTGTAGTAGAAGGCGCCGAGGAATTGCCGGGTCGTCGGCGCGGTCAGGAACGGCGACGATGCGTTGGCGATGCCCTGGAAGTTCAGCGTGAAGTCCGGCCCCACCAGCGTCGCCAGCCCCGGCGAGTTGTAGTAGACGTGCAGATCGAGGTAGTTGACCGCGACCCCGTAGGTGCGACCGGGCAGCAACAGGATCGGGCGGTCGAGGGCGATGCGACTGCCGGCATTGCTGCCGACGGTCGCGCCGACACCGTTGGCGGCTTCGCGCCAGGCGCCGGCGTTGGTCTGGTTGCCGGCCGCAGTACCGTCACACAGCCAGACCTTGATCGAGCCGGTGTTGCCGACGTGGGTCGACGAGCAGAGGTCCAGACCGGTGAGGATCAGGGCGTCGGGCGAGGTGACGACGACGTCGAAGAACGCCATCGAGAGCTTGGACGCGAGGCCGTTGTTGCCCGACGCGTAGGCCATGGCATAGCTGTCGGTGACGGCGTCGAGCCGCTTCTTGATCGTCGCGGTGCGGCAGCCGTTGCCGACCGTCAGGGCGATGTTGTAGCTGCCGGCGCCGGGCGTCCAGGTCGGGTTCTGGCTGACGCTGTCGACGATCCCGTCGTCGTCGAAGTCCCACTGCCACGTCGTCGCACCGACACTGGTGTCGGTGAAGGTGACCGGCGACAGCGGCGCCACCAGGGTCGCCGGGGTGGTGAAGTTGGCGACCAGCGGGTCGACGGCGATCAGGTTGGGCCACTGGTAGTCGAAGGTGCTGCTACCGGCCGTGATCCGCAGCCGCGGCGAGTAGTCGCCGCACGAGAAGTAGGTGAACGTCGGGTTCTGCTGGGTCGAGTCGAACACGCCGTCGCCGTCGAAGTCCCACTCGTACGAGGGCGTGCCACTGGTGATCTTGCTGCGGTCGGTGAAGGCCACCGTCAGCGGTACCGTGCCACTGCGCACGTCGACGGTGAAGTCGACGAGGTCGACCGGGGCGACATAGTCCAGCGCGATGCTGGCGATGCGCGGCGTGTTCGGCGTGCTGACGAACGTGGTCGATTGCGCCGCCCCCATGGTCAGCGTCAGGTCGGCGTTGCTGTAGACCAGCGGCGTGCCGGTCAAGCCCGGATTGATCCAACGCTGGCCGGCGCCACGCGTCACGACGGCCATGCCCTGCGTGCCGAACTGCAGGTGCACCGGCTTGCTCAGCAGCACTGGCGTCTGGGCATCCTGCCCCGCCGAGAAGAACGGCGTGATGGCGCGCAACTGCCAGGTGCCGGCGGCGGGATTGGTGACGTTGCCGACGTACGAGCTACCGACATTGGTGGTGTAGATCTCGAGCACGCCGGTGGTGGCGGGCCACTGCGAGTTGATGACGACCTGATTGAGCTGCAGGCCGTTGGGATTGGTCACCGTGACGTCGAATGCAGTCCCGGGCAGCGGGTGGAACGTGGAGCTGCCAGCATTGGTGATGAAGCTGGTCTGGATCGTCTGGGCGGAAGCTGCTCCGGCCAACGCGATCGCGAACGATACGGACGTGAGGCTGCGCATGGCGTGTTGGATACCTGGTAGGGGGCGATGGCGACGAGGGCGCGGATGCTAACCCTAGTCACAGCTCGGCAAAGGGGGCAGCATGGACCGTCGCGCGAGCCGTTTGCGCGGTAGCGCACCGGACGGAACGAGCCGAGCTCCGCCACCATCCGGCAGGCTTCGACCCGACTGCAGCCTCCGTCCCGCATGAACCCCGCACTCGAACCGTCGTCCGCCGCGAACTCGCCGCCCACCGTTCCCACGGCATCGGCGGGCCGCTTCCGCAGCGCGCTGCTGTGCCTGCTGATCGTGCTGCTGGCAGCCTGGATCGCCGCCATGGTCCAGACCGACGGGGGCAAAGTGCAGATCACCGGCCTGCGGCTGCCGATGCACGGTGGCCAGTGGCTGAGTGCGGACCTGTTCCGGCCGCGCAGCGCCACCCGCGAACAGCCGGCCCCGCTGGTCGTGGTCGTGCCGGGGTTCCAACGCAGCAAGGAAGCCCTCGCCAACGTCGCGATCGAGCTGGCGCGCCGCGGCATCGTCGCGATCGCGATCGATCCCTATGCGCAGGGCAACAGCAGTGCGTCCAACAGCCCGCGTGCGGCGACCGAAGAGGGCTACGGCCTGTTCGGTGTCATCGATCACGTGGCGAAGTCCGGCGTGTTGGACTACGTCGACATCCGGCGCATCGGCGCGACCGGCCACTCCGCCGGCGGCAACGCCGTGATCCTCGCCGCCAGTCAGTTCGGCAAGCGCGCCCGGCGCGAGGGCGGCGACAGCCTGCTGCACTCCGCCTTCGTGTCGGGCTACCTGCTCTCGTTCACCGACAAGGTGCTGAAGGACGTGCGCAGCAACGTCGGCACCAGCTACGCCCTGTACGACGAAGGCGCCTATCGGAACGAACGAGGCGACGGCGACATGCGCAGCGCCCCGGAGGCACTGCGATTCGTCAACTCCGCCAAGGGCGAGGGGGTGGCCGCGGTGACCGAGGTGGAGCTCGGTCGCTGGTACGGCGATGCCGCGGCCCGCGGCCTGCGGATCGTGCACAACGAGCCGCTGCTACACCCGCTACAGCCCTACAGCAGCGAGGCGACCGCCAACCAGATCGCGTTCTTCCAGCGCGTGTTCGGGATCGAGGGCACCCTGCCGGCGCACGACCAGGTGTGGTGGTGGAAGGAATGGGCGACCCTGCTCTGCCTGGTCGCGGCACTGCTCGGCGTGGTGCCGTTGACGCGCTGCCTGCTGCACGAGATCGCCGTGTTCCGGCCGCTGGTGCACGCCGTGCCGCCGCCGGCCCCGGCGACCGCGCGTGGTCCGGTGTTCTGGCTGCTGCTGGTGTCCGGCGCCGCGATCGCGGCGGCGACCTACATCCCGCTGACGGAACTGTCGCAACAGTGGTTCGAGGACGCGAGCAACCGCCGGCAGACGTGGTTCTTCCCGCAGCGCATGAACAACGGCGTGATGCTGTGGGCGCTCGGCAACGGCATCGTGGGGTTCGTGCTGTTCTGGCTCGGCCGGCGGTTCGCCGGCAGCCGCGAGCCGGTGGTGGCCACCCGGACCACGCTCGACCAGCTCGGACGCACGGCGTGCCTGTCGCTGTGCGTGTTCGTGGCGTTCTACGGCCTGTTGTTCCTGGTGCACTGGCTGTTCCACGTCGACTTCCGCTTCACCTTCCTCGGCGCGCGCACCTTCGACGCGGGACTGCTGAACCTGCTGGCGATGTACGCGCCGGCCTTCCTGCCGTTCTTCTTCGCCAACTCGCTGCGCGTGAACTGCGGCATGCGGTTTCAGGGCGATCCGGAATGGCGCAGCTCGCTGCGCGCGATGTCGGCCAACGCCCTCGGTCTGCTGCTGATCCTCGTCGTGCAGTACGCACACTTCGCCGCCGTGGGGCGCGTCTACTGGACCGACGGCTGGCTCTACGTGAACCTGCTGTTCGCCGTGGTGCCGATCATGTTCGTGCTGCCGTGGTTCCACCGGCGCTTCTTCCTGATGACCGGCCGCATCCACACCGGCCCGCTGGTGATGTGCCCGCTGTTCATCATGATGCTGGTCGCGAACACGGTCTGCTATCTGCCGTTCTGAGCCTGCTCGCACGCCGTGCGACCCGGCGCAGGCGTCACCCGGCACGGCAGCGACAGCACCCATTGCCGCACCGGCACCTCCGGGATCATCGCGTCGCACATCCACGCCGCCGTGTCCACCATGCGCGCCGTACCGCACTACGGACAGAACCCGCGGCCTTTGCACGAGAACCTGCGTTGCGCAGGTCGCTGTGTCCTTGCCTTCAGGCTTGCGGAGCAAGCCCGGCAACTCGGTCGCAGCAAGGCCACCACGTCAGGGGTCTAGCGTGTCGGTGGTGCCGTCCCGTCGTGGCGGCTCGTCGGCACGTTGGTTGCCTGCGGCGGCGCCTCGCCGATGGCCGCTTCTTCAGCAGCGGCACGATGCCGGCCGCCGGCGACATGGTCAGCCAGCAGGCGGTCAAGGACACGCTGAAGCACATCGTCGAGGCCGAGGACAAGGACAACCCGCTGTCCGACGACCAGCTGGTCG
>CAMAUH010000382.1 GCA_945861365.1 Candidatus Kuenenia stuttgartensis | reverse complement strand
CCCGCGCGCAAGCTGCAACACGGCGAGCGGCAGCGCCACCACGAGCGCCACGCCCGCCAGCGGGCCCCACACGTAGAGGCCGGGCTCGGGCAGGCAGCACGGGCACAGGATCGCCGCCGGCCACGCGAGGCACGCGAACGTCCACGGGTAGATGCCGGGATCGATGCGTTCGGCGGGTGCTTCCACCGGCTACCGCTTCAGCCCTTCTTCGCCGGCAGCTTGCTGGCGAACTTGGCGGGCTCCTTCTGGAACGCCGCCTTGCACTTCGCGCAGCAGAAACCGATGCGCTGGCCGTCGTGCTCGAGCGTGTGCGCCGGATCGACCGGCTTGTCGGCGACCGGGCACATGTCGTTGACCGGCTTGCTGCGCGTCGCGCGCTCGTCGATCTCCTTCTGCGCCGCCGACAGCCGTTCCTCGACGTAGTCGCCGAGGTCGATCTGCAGCTTCGGCGCCTTGTCGACCGCCGCCTGCTTGCCGGCCTTGGTGACCTTGGTCTGCCACGCGTACAGGCGATCGAGCTTCGGCAGCGCGACCAGCTTGCCGAGCCCCTCGTCGCCGAGGCTGGTGCCATAGGCGTTGATCGACTCGAGGTGCGGCAGCTTCGCCAGCGCCGCGAACGTGCTGTCGCCGAGCTTGGTGTTGGCCGCGTGCAGTCGCCGCAGCTGCGTCATCTGGGCGAGGAACTGCGCCGACGCGTCGGTGATCGCGGTGCGCGATACGTTCAGCCACACGAGCCGCGGCGCCAGGCCAGCCAGCAGCTCCATGTCGGCATCGGTGATCTGGTCGCGCAGCAGCGACAGGTTGACGTCGAGCGCCTCGGTGTCCGCGGCGACCGGCTGGATCACCCAGCCCTTGTCGCGCAGCTTCATGGCCATCCTCTCGATCAGTGCGCGCTCGGTGTCGTCGAGCGCCGGCAGGTCGAACGTGATCTTCGGCAGCACCTGCGCCGCGATCTCCTTCTGCAACCACTCGTCGCCGCTGGCCGGCCACTCGGCCCCTTCGGCGATCCAGCGGCGGAACAGCTCCTGCTGCTCCTTGCTCAGCGGCTCACCCTTCGCCGGCATGATGTCGTCGTCGCCGGGCGGCAGGCCGAGGCGCCGCAGCAGGTCGCTGTCGTCGGGCTTGCCCGGGGTCACGCTCCATTCCGCTTCGCTGCCGGCCACGAACAGGTGCGACTTCGCGTCGAGGCGCAGGTCGCCCTTCTGCTCCTTCGGGCCGTGGCAGCTGATGCAGCGCGCCAGCAGGACCGGCGCTATCTGCTTGTCGAAGTCGACCTTCGCGGCCACGGGCGCCGGAGCGGGCGTGGGCGCTGGCTCCTGTGCGAACAGGGCGGGAGCGAGAACGACGGCGACGAGCAGCGTGCGCATTCCGGCATCATGGCGCAGCCTGGCGATCGGGCAAGGCTCCCGGCGCATCACAGCGGCCGCCGACCCACCCGCACGTCGTGCCCGAACTGCGCGAACGTGTCCTCCATGTAGTTCAGCATCGAGCGCACCCAGTCGCGCTTGTCAGGGTAGCTGCCGGGGAAGAACGAGCGCTTGAAGCCGTAGATCAGCACGTCCTTCAGCCCGCGCGGGTCGAGGTCGAACGCCGTCACCGCCTTCTCCACCTCGTCGGTCATCGTCGTGCGCGACACCAGCCGGTTGTCCGTGCACAGCGTCACGCTGACCCGCGCCGCGCGCATCTTCTTGAACGGGTGCTTGCCGAGATCGTCCCGCAGTTCGGGGATCGTCTGCTGGTTGCTGGTGAGGCAGACCTCCAGCGTGATGCGGCGGTCGGCGATGTAGCGCACCAGCTTGTCGATGTAGGCCTTCTTGTCGGTGATCGAGCGGTCGTGCACGTGCTTCTGGCTGAACAGCCACGTGCCGTGCCCGATGCGGTCGGCGTGGCAGTCGGTGATCGCCTGGAAGATCGACTCCGGCCCGTAGTCCTCGCCGGCGTGCACCGTCTTGCCGAGGAAGTGCTCGTGCGCCAGCTGGTAGGCCGCCTGGTGGTCCTTGGCCGGGAAGCCGCGCTCCTGGCCGGCGAGGTCGAAGCCGACCACCGGCAGGCCGTCCTCCTCGGCGGCCGCGACGGCGGCCCGCGCCAGTTCGAGCGACGCGAGGCCGTAGATCTCCTCGGGCCTGGCACTCGGCAGCGCTTCGAAGTAGGCCCGGTAGTGCTCGCTGAACACCGGCAGGAAGAAGCGCAGCGCGCAGACGATCACGCCGGCTTCGAACCGCGGCACCGCACCGCGCTTCACGTCCGGGTCGGCGTTGATGACCTTCTTGGCGCGTTCGAGGCCGCGGCAGACCGCCCGCAGCACCTCGCGCACGCGGAACTCGCCGCGCACGTGCAGCTGCGGCGCGAAGCGCATCTCGACGTAGAACACGTTCTCGGCGCGGCAATCGATGCAAAGCTCGTAGGCGGCGCGTTCCAGCGACTCGGCGTCCTGCAGGCAGGCGACCGTGAACTCGAAGCCCTTCAGGTACTCGGGCAGGTTCTTGTAGGCGCGCTTGAAGACCAGTTCGAGCAGGCCCTCGGGCGTGCGGCTCGGCAGCGCGACCTTGTGCTGCTTGGCCAGTTCGATCAACGTCGGCAGACGCAAGCTGCCGTCGAGGTGCAGGTGCAGGTCCGACTTCGGCAGGCGCGCGATCAGGTCGCGCGCGATGAGCGGTTTCGGCATGGAGCGATCATGCGGACACGCCAGCGGTGCGGCAAGGCGACGGCATCGTTAGGCTGCGCCCGGTGCACGACGAGTGGCAGCTGCTGACCGAGGACGCGGACGAGCGGCGCGCGTTCGCGTCGTGGGCCGCGACGCAAGCGATGCCGAGCCAACCGGCGGGGCCCCGCAATCGCCTGCGCAGCGTGGTGTGCGTCGAAGTCGGCGGGCACCTCTACTTCGTCAAACAGTTCACGCGCACGCAGTGGAAGAACCGGTTGACGTTCGCGCTGACCGCACCGCGGGCCCGCGACGATGCCGAACGCGAACTGCGCGTCACCGAGGCGCTGCGCGCGGCGGGCTTCGCCGCACCACAGCCGATCGCCTACGGCCGACACGGCGCGCAGGCGTGCTATGTGTGCGCGGAACTGGCCGGGGAATCGCTGCAGCAGCGCTTCGCGCGCGACTTCGACGCGGCGCTCGCGCGGAATGCCGCACGACACTGCGGTGCCTTGCTGGCCGCCGGCTTCTGGTTGCCCGATCTCGGCGCCGACCACGTGTTCGTCAGCGGCGAAGGTGCCGCGCAGGCGTTCGCGGTGCTCGACCTGCACAACGGGCGCCTCGGCCCGCCCGGACCGGTGCCACCGCGCGTCCTGGTACGCGTGCTGCGGCGCTGCCGCCGGTCGTGCCGCGACCTGGCGCTGGCGTGGCCGCAGGCGCTCGGCGTCGCACTGCGTCTGCTGCGCGCCAGCGGCTGCCGCGGCGACGCGGCGCGGGCGGTGCTGCGGCGGTTGCCGCCATGGTCGACCGCGGCCCGCTACGACGCCCCGGGCAAGAGCATGGCCTACGCGGAACGCAATCCGGCGCGCACCGCGCGCGAACTGGCGCTGCTGCAGCGGGTGTGGCCGGGCCGGGCCGGCGAAACGGTGCTCGACCTGCCGTGCGGTGCCGGGCGCCTGTTGCCGCTGTTGCGGCAGCGCGGCCACGCCGTGCTGCAGGCCGATGGCTCGCTGGCGATGCTGCAGCAGGCGCACGCCGCGGCCAGCGCGGCGCCAGCGCCGAGCACTTTGGCCAATGCTCTGGCGATGCCGTTCGCGACGGCCGCCGTCGACGGGGTCGTGATGTTCCGCTTCCTGCACCACCTCGACGGCGACGCCGCGCGCACGGCGATCGGCGAGGCCTGCCGCGTGGCGCGGCGGTTCGTCGTCGTCAGCTTCTTCCATCCGTGCAGCACGCACCATCTGCAGCGCACCGTGCGCCACTGGACCGGCGGTGCGGTGACCCGGCACGCGGTGACCCTGCGCGGCCTGCAGGCGCGGTTCGCGCCGCACGGGTTCGTGCTGCACGCCCACACCGCGGAGCTGCCGTTCGTGCGCGACCTGTGGCTGGCGACGTTCGTGCGCGGCTCGTCGCTGGCTTCGCCGCCGGCCAGCCCGTAGGAAGTCGACCGTGGCTCCCCTGCATGTCGCCATCGCCGTCCTCTGCCGCACCACCGGTGGCCCGGCGACCTACGGCGTGCGGTTGGTGCAGGCGCTGGCCGAACGCGATGACGTGCGGCTGACGGTGCTGACCGACGAGCCCGCGCCGTTCGCGGCGCTGCGCGGCGTCGCCTGCGTGCACCTGCCGATGCGGCCCGGCCTCGATCGCCTGCGCTGGCAATACCTGGCGCTGCCGAAGGCCCTGCGCACGGTGCGACCCGACGTCTACCACGACACCAAGAACGCGCTGCCGTTGGCCTTGCGGGTGCCGGCCGTGGTCACCGTGCACGACCTCGCCTACCACACCGTGCCGGAATCGTTCGGCTTCTGGTCGCGCACGTTCCTGCGCCGGGCCACCGCCGACGCGGTGCGCCGCGCTGCTTCGATCGTGGTGCCTTCGCAGGCGACCGCGAACGATCTGCGCCGTTTCCA
>CAMAUH010000381.1 GCA_945861365.1 Candidatus Kuenenia stuttgartensis | reverse complement strand
GCCCGCCGACGCACCGCGTGAGGCACCGACCGGCCAGCGGCTCGCCGACCTCGCGGCCAGCTACCAGGAAGCGGTCGTCGACGTGCTGGTGACCAAGCTCGCGCGCGCGGCACAGCGGCACGCGGTGCGGTCGCTGTGCATCGGCGGTGGCGTCGCACGCAACCTGCGCCTGCGCGAACGGCTCGCCGCGGATCGAAGATTGGCGGCGCTGCAGCTGGTGCTGCCGGAGCCGAGTTTGTGCGCCGACAACGGCGCGATGATCGCGAGCCTCGGCACCGTGCACTTCCGCGCCGGTGCGTTCGCACCGTTGGAGCTCGATGCGATCGCGACGCCGCAGTCCGGCGGCAAGGCGAAGATGCGCCCCTGAGATGGCGTCTCACTCGTGCAGGTAGCCCCAGCGGCCCAGCCGCTGGAACGAACCACCCCAGCCGCGGCTGTAGTCCTGGTTCGGCAGGTAGACGAACTCGTCGAAGTTGAGGATGCCGCTCGGCACCGAGGCCACCAGCAGCCACCGGTTGCCGTTCCGGTCCGTGTCGGTCACGAGTTGCAGCGGTGGCAGGCGCTCAGGCAGCGCCCGCAGCCAACGCGGCACCAGTTCCTCCAAGCTCTCCGGCGGCCGACCCTGGTCGGCGATGTAGCTGTCGATGGCGGCGACCAGCGGTGCCGCGCGTTCGCCCGCACGCAGGAACCCGCGCATGCGCAACCGCTGGCCGACGATGGCACACGGCACGAAGGCCAGCACCAGCGCGCAGCCAGTGACCATCCCCGCGCGCGCACCGCCAGCCGGCAGCGAACGCAGCCCCCGCGAAAAGGCCATGAGGCCGCCGCCGATCGCCAGCAGCAGTCCCCACAACGGCACCAACACGAAGAGCTCGATGCCGCGTGTCGACCAACCACCGAGGCCTGTGGCGCACCAACCCTGCCACACGACCATCGGCGTGTAGAGCGCAGCCGGCCACATCAGGCAACGCACTCCGGGGCGCCACCACGAGGGTCGCTTCGGGGCCAGAACCGGAGAGCTGCTCATGGCGCCATCTTGCCATCGCACCACGAGCATGGACCACCGGCACGAACTGCTGCAGCATGGGCAATCGCCGTGAGCCAACCCAACGACCCCGAAACCCTGCGCACGCTGCTGACCGAAGTGCAGCGCGGCACGCGCAGCATCGACGACGCCCTTCGCGCGCTGCAGCAACCGGCCCCGGCCACAGCCCCACTCGCCAAGGAACTCGGCTTCGCCACCGTCGACCACGACCGCAAGCGCCGCTGCGGCTTCCCCGAGGTCGTGTTCTGCCAGGGCAAGCGCCCAGAAGACGCCGCCGCGATCGCCGCCGAGATCCTGACCCGCGCCGACCGCGTGCTGCTGACCCGCGCTACCGAAGCGCACGCCGACGCCGTCCGCACGCGCATCCCGAACGCGCAGTGGCACGAACGCGCGCGCTGCCTGACCGTGGCCCCCGCCGACCTGCCGCAGCGCGGCCGCGTCGCCGTGGTCTGCGCCGGCACCGCCGACCTGCCCGTCGCCGAGGAAGCCGCCGTCACGCTGCGCATCGCCGGCAACCGCGTCGAGCAGTTCACCGACATCGGCGTCGCCGGCCTGCACCGCCTGCTCGCCAAGGCCCCGGCGATCGGTGCCGCCAATGTCGTCGTCGCCGTCGCCGGCATGGAGGGCGCCCTGCCGTCCGTGCTCGCCGGGCTGATCGACCGCCCGCTGATCGCGGTGCCGACCAGCGTCGGCTACGGCGCCAACTTCGGCGGTCTTTCGGCGTTGTTGACCATGCTGAACAGCTGCGCTGCCGGCGTCGGGGTCGTCAACATTGACAACGGTTTTGGGGCCGGTTACTTGGCTTCGCTCGTGAACCTGCGAACGGCGCTGCCGGACGCGATCCTTTGACCCCGCTGCCCGCACGCACCATGGCCGAACGTCCGCCTGCCCGCCTGGCTCTCGAAGACGGCACTGTTTTGGTCGGGCGCGGTTTCGGCGCCGCCGCGGACAGCATCGGCGAGCTGGTGTTCAACACGTCGATGACGGGCTACCAGGAGATCCTGACGGATCCCTCGTACCGCGGGCAGACGGTGCTGCTGACGCAGCCGCACATCGGCAACTACGGCATCAGCGGCGAGGACGAGGAGTCGAGCAAGCTGTGGCTGTCCGGCCTCGTCGTGCACGAGGTGTGCACGCGCGCCAGCAACTTCCGCTCGGCGATCGAGCTGTCCGACTACCTGGCCCAGCACGGCGTGCCCGGCATCGACGGCGTCGACACCCGCATGCTGACCCGCGCCGTGCGCGATCGCGGCGAACAGCGCGTGCTGATCACGCGCGACCTGCAGAGCAGCGACGCGCAACTGGTCGAACGCGTGCGCAAGGCACCGAAGGTCGCCGACGTCGACCACGTGCTGAAGGTCACCACCGACAAGCCGTTCCGCTGGGAACGCGGCTACGAGTCGACGCTGTCGGCGAAGGCGCCGAGCCCCGGCCCGCGCGACGGCAAGCGCCGCCACATCGTCGCCTACGACTTCGGCGCCAAGCGCAACATCCTGCGCTCGCTGGTCGCCTGCGGCCTCGACGTCACCGTGGTGCCGGCCACGACCAAGGCCGACGCGGTGCTGGCGATGAAGCCGGATGGCGTGTTCCTCAGCAACGGCCCCGGCGACCCCGCCATCTGCCACTACGCGATCGAGTCGGCGAAGGTGCTGGTGCAGAAGCTGCCGGTGTTCGGCATCTGCCTCGGCCACCAGATCCTCGGCCACGTCTTCGGCGGCAAGACCTACAAGATGAAGTTCGGTCACCACGGCGGCAACCAGCCGGTGATCGACCTGACGACCGGCAAGGTCGAGATCACCTCGCAGAACCACAGCTACGCGGTCGATCCGCGGTCGCTGCCCGACAGCGTCGTGATGACGCACAAGAATTTGAACGACAACACCTGCGAAGGCCTGCGCCACAAGGAACTGCCGGTCTTCTCCGTGCAGTACCACCCCGAAGCCGCCCCGGGCCCGCACGACGCGCTCTACCTGTTCCACCGCTTCGTCGAGCTGCTCGACGGCGTGCGCGTTTGACCGCTCCACGTCTCGTCGCCCCCGAACAGGACGGCCTGCGGCTCGACGCGTTCCTGCAGGGCATCGACTGCAACGAACTCGGCGCGCTGTCGCAGACGAAGAGCCGCAAGCTGTGCGCGCTCGGCGCCGCCGCGATCGACGGCGTACGCGCCGAAGGCACGACGCGCCTGAAGGCTGGCCAACTGGTCACGTTCGCGGCCGAGCACGCGGCGCTGATGCTCGATCTCGGCCTGCCGGTCGCGTTCGCCGACGACGCCGTCGTCGTGCTGCAGAAGCCGCCCGGCCTCGCCGTGCACACCGGCCCGCTGGTGAAGGAATGCGTCGCCGATTCGCTGGCGCGCGAACTGCCGGGCTCGGGCCTGGCGCAGCGCCTCGATCGCGAAGCGTCCGGGTTGCTGCTGGTCGGTCGCACGTCCGCCGACCTGAAGGCGCTCGGTGCGGCGATGGAGCGCGGCGACATCGAGCGCCACTACCTCGCCATCACAGCCGGCAACCTCGCCGACGATGCGCGCACGATCGACCTGCCGCTGCGCGTCACCGACGAACCGGACGGCAGCAAGCCGAAGACGGTCGTCGATCCGCAGGGCCAGCGCAGCGTGTCGCACGTCACCGTCGTCGAGCGCCGCCCGATCGGCACGCTGGTGCGCGTTCGCCTCGAGACGGGCCGCACGCACCAGATCCGCGCGCACCTCGCCGCGATCGGCCACCCGCTGCTCGGCGATCCGCGCTACGGTGACCGCAACGCCAACGACAAGGCGCTGGCGACCTACGGCACGCGCCGCACGCTGCTGCACGGCGAACGGCTGGTGTTCCGGCATCCGCGCACCGACGAACTCGTCGACGTCACCGCGGTGCACGAGCCCGACTTCGCGCGCATGTTCCCGAGCCTCGGACGCAAGAAGCGCGACTGACCGACTATCGCCGCGCCGCGAGCGCCGCCCGCAACAGCGCGACGAACACGAACACGCCGCCGAGCGGCACCAGCACGATGCCGAGCGACGGATCGCCTTCCCTGTTCATGACGCCACCGAGCAGGAAGCCGAGCGGCATCAGTACCGCACCGATCGCCAGCATGCGCTCGATGCGCTGCCGTTGCGCAGCATCGGGCAACAGCCGCGCGCCGATCGCCGCGAACACGAGGCACAGGATGCCGAGCAGGTTGCCGTGCGCGTGCGCGAGCGTCCACAGCTCGCGCCGCAGCGCGCTGCCGAGGTAGACGGGCACCTTCCACGCATGCAGCGCTTCGAGCGTGAGGCCGAGCGGCAGCGAGAACGCGAGCAGCCAGAGACCGGTGCGCAGGGATGTGCGCGGGAGTGGATCTTCGTTCATTCGCCGATCGCGATCGGGTTGCGGCCTTGCAGGTCGGTCAGTTTGACGACGCCGGCGACGTCGAGACGGAAGTCGCGGCCGAGCAGCGCCGTCGACGCGGGCACTGCGGCGTGGCGCGGCGCCGCCGCGGCGATCGCCGCCAGCATGCCGGCCTGGTCGCGCTGCCGCGCATCGGC
>CAMAUH010000380.1 GCA_945861365.1 Candidatus Kuenenia stuttgartensis | reverse complement strand
GGTTCGTGCCGGGGATCCGGACCCGGACCTGCGCGCGCGCGACCTCGTCGCGTTGGCCAACGTGCACCGCGTGCGCAGTGAGATCGACGCGGCCGATCGGTTGTTCACTGCGGCGATGGAGCTGCTGCGGCAGGGCGACGATCCGGTGCTGGCCGCCACGGTCGCGACCAACCTCGGCGTGCTGCGCATCGACCAGCAGCGCACCGACGAGGCGGGGGCGTTGTTCCACGAGGCCCTGCGGCTCGGCGAGAAGCACCTCGGCCCGGACCATCCGCTGCTGGTGCGGCGGCTGTGCAACGTCGCGGCGCTCTACTCGTCGACCGGCCGGCCGCTCGAGGCGTGGCCGCTGCTGGAACGCGCGCTGCGCATCGCCGAAGCCCAAGGCGGTGCCGCCGACGACGGGCTCGCGAACGTGTTGACCAACCTCGGCAACTGCCACGCGATGCTCGACGACGTCCCCGCAGCGCTGCCGTACTACCGCCGGGCCGCCGAGGTGTTCGAGCGGCTGCTCGGTGCAACCCATCCGGGGACCGTCGAGGCCTGGCAGCGGGTCGCAGGGGTGCACGACGAACTGGGCGAAGCGGCCGCGGCAGCGGCAGTGCGCGCCAAGTTGCCGCCGAACCGCGGCCGTTGAGCCAGGCCCGGCGTCCGTCGATAGAGTGCCGCCCCGCGATGATGGACCCGGTCAGCCAGATCACGTCGTACCTGCAGCGCATGCGCGATGGCGACCCCGTCGCTGCAGCGGCGATGCTGCCGCTGCTCTACGACGAGCTGCGTGGCATCGCGGGCCGCCTGCTGCGCTCGGCGCCGGCCCACACGCTGCAGGCGACGGCGCTGGTGCACGAGGCCTGGCTGAAGATCGCGCAGGCCAACGGCGGGCAGCCGCAGTTCGCCGACCGCGTGCACTTCCTGGCCGTCGCGGCGAAGGCGATGCGGCAGATCCTGCTGAACCACGCGCGCGACCGTCGTGCGCAGAAGCGCGGCGGCGGTGCGCAGCGGGTGCCGCTCGACGAGTTCCTCGACGTCGTCGAGGCCGAGACCGGCGACGTGGTCGCGCTCGATGAACTGCTGCAGCAGCTGGCGGCAGCGAACCCGCGGCAGGCGCAGGTGGTCGAGCTGCGCGTGTTCGGCGGCATGTCGATCGAGGAGGTCGCCGCGGCGCTCGGCACCGGCCTCACCACGGTGAAGGCCGACTGGCGCTTCGCGCGGGCGTTCCTGGTCAGCCAGCTGCGGCCCGACGCCGACGACTGAGGTCACGGCGTCGGCACGTCCCACCACTTCGACAGGTTGTGCTGCGGGCGCCCGTGGTGGTCGGCGTAGTGGCTGATGTCGTTGAACAGCATCAGGCGCGCGCGCACCGCATCCTTGAAGTCGAGGATGTTCAAGCACGCCGGCGATTGGTCGAGGCGGTCGCGGTAGCCGCGCGCGTCGAAGCCGAGCAGGCTGCTGATGACGAGGCGGATGGTCGCCTTGTGCGAGACGACGAGCACGTTCTGGCCGCGATGTGCCGTGACGATCGCGCGGATCTCGGGCAGCGCGCGGGCGAGCACGTCGAGCCCCGACTCGCCGCCGGTGGGCGCGAACGTGAACGGATCGCCTTCCCACGCCGCGTACTCGTCGGCGAACCGCTGCTCGACGTCGGCGCGCTTCAGGCCTTCCCAGCGACCGTGGTGGATCTCGCGCAGGCCGGCGCGCTGGATCGGGGCCGGGCGCTGCGGGCCGGCGATCAGCGTCGCGGTCGCGATCGTGCGCTGCAGCGGGCTGCAGTAGACCGCGGCGAGCGGTTCGTTCGCGAGCCGTGCGCCGAGGCGCGAAGCCTGCGCGCGACCCTCCGCCGACAACTCGACGTCGGTCGCGCCGGCGAACGCGTCTTCGGCACTCAAGGTCGTGGCGCCGTGGCGGACGAGGAACAGACGCGTCGTTTCCTTCATGGGAGCTGCGTGGTGGAGCGAGCGGGGAGCGCACACGGTAGTGCCGTGCGGCGGAAAGCCCGCATGCAGCGCCGCATGGCGCGCGGGTCGGCTACTGCTGCACATGAGGATCCGCCGCGAACTTCTTCCGCCGCGAGGCAGTTGCAGCGCAGTCCTGGCCGGTGCAGCGGCGATATAAGGGCCGCCCCATGACGCTCGACGTCCTGCACGTCATCCACCAGTTCCCGCCCGAGAGCATGGGTGGTTCGGAGTCGTACGCCTTCGACATCGCGCAGCGGCAGCGGGCGCGCGGGCTGCGCGTCGAGGTGTTCAGCGGCAGCAAGCACTGGCACGAACGCGTCACCGTCGAACACGACGCCATCGACGGCTTGCCGGTGCACCGGCTGCATCGCGACGACCTCTACTTCGACCACCACGCGAAGATGTGGCACCCCGAGGTCGAACGCGTCTACGCGGCGTTCCTGCGCGAGCGGCGGCCGGCGCTGGTGCACGTGCACCACTGGGTGCGGCTGACCTGCAACCTGGTCGAGATCGGTTGGCGCCAGGGCGTGCCGTCGATCGTCACGTTGCACGACTACTACACGAGCTGTCCGCGCGCTTTCCGCCGCCGCGCCGGCGATGAAGCCTGCCGGCGCCAGCTGTCGGCGGCGAGCTGCGGCACCTGCGTGCCGCGCTACGGCTACGAGCCGCAGGCCGAGATCGATGCCGGCATCGAGCTGTATGCCGACCACTATCGCGCCGAGTTGTCGCTCGCTGCGGGCGTGCTGGTCGCCGTCGGCAGCACCGCGGACCTGCTGGCGCAGACGACCGGCGTGCCGCGCGATCGCTACGACGTGCTGCCGCTCGGCTATCGCCCGCGCTTCCACGGCATGGCGCCGCTGACCGCGCCGGGTGCGGACGCGCCGCTGCGCTTCGCGTTCTGGGGCGGCATCGGCCGGCACAAAGGCGTCGACGTGCTGCTGCGCGCGTTCCGGCGTTTGCACGGCGAACGCCCTGGGCGTGCCGAACTGCATCTGCTGGGCGGTTGCGAGAGCCCCGAGTTCGAGCGCGAGCTGCGTGAACTCGCGAACGGCCTGCCGGTGACGTTCCACGGGCCGTTCGCCGCGGCGCAACTGCACGGTGTCGCTCCGCACGTCGGCGTGTTCCCGAGCACGTGCATCGAGACGTTCGGCCTGGTGCTCGACGAGTGCTTCGAGCTGCAGCTGCCGTGCATCACCAGCGACCTCGGTGCGCTGCCGCAGCGCGCTGGCGGGGCCGGTCTCGTGACCCGGGCGGCCGATGCCGACGATCTCGCTGCGGCGTTGCGTCGCTTCGTCGACGAGCCGCAGCTGTGGCACGACCTGCGTGGGCGGCGCCCGGCGCCGTCGCCGGGGCTGGATGCGCACGTCGATGCGCTGCTCGGCCACTACGAGCGCGCGCGCACGCAGCCGCGGCGCGAACCGTTCGCGCTGCCGGTCACCGGTGAGCGGCGCGTGCGCTTCCTGCAGATGCAGCGCGAGTCGGCGCTCAGCAAGCTGATCCCGCCGGGCGGCCCGCGCTAGCTAGCGCGCTTTCGGGGTCGCGCCGATCATCCAGTCTTCGAAGCGCTCGATGCCGAGCACCGGCAACGCGAACGCCGCGCAGGCCGGCCACGCCGCGGTGTCGCACGCGGCGAACACGTCGGCCATGCGGCGGCGGCGCTCCGGCGTGCAGACGCTGTCGGCCTTGCGCGTCCACAGCCCGAGCCGCAGACCACCTTCGTGAGCATGGTCGACGTGCCGATGCAGGATCAGCGCATCGATGCCGGGTGAGCGCTGCACGATCGACCACGCCAGCGCGAACGCGGCGGCTTGATCGCGTTCGCCGTCGTCGCCGTCGCGGCAGTGGAAGCCTTGCTCGCTGAGGATCACGCGCCGCGGCGCGCCGCGCCATTGCAGTTCCGGCCGGTCCAGGAAGCGCGCGAGCACCTGCAGGTTGCGGAACGTCACGCGATGCGCGTCGTCGGCGTCGGGGGCGGTGGTGTCGCGCCAGAAGCGGCACTCGAACAGGTCTTCGGGGTACGGGTGGAACGCGACGTGCCAGTCGAAGTCGCCGCGCGCGCGCACCTTCGCGGCGAAGGCCTCGAGCAGTGCGCGGCCCGGCACCGCCTGCTGCGCGTCGCCGGCGGCGTAGCGCTGGTTCCAATGATGCTCCAGCGACACGAACACGCGGCCGTTGCGGCTGTGCTCGCGCACGGCACCGTGCACGATGCGCACCGCGCTCTCGTATGCGTCGACGACGTCGGCGAGGTCGGCCTTGCCGAGGTGGTACCACCACCAGTGCGAGTTCACCTCGTTGCCGACGATCCAGTTCCAGATGCGGCCATGCTCGGCCTTGCCGCTGTAGCGCGCGGCGAGGAACGCGGTCGCGGCGGCGAGCCAGCGGCGGCCGGCGTCGCTGTCGGTCGCGAACGCGGCGATGCCGTTCGGCGCGCGCTGAGTGCAGCGCGAGTGCACCACCAGGCGGTCGCGGGCCGGGTCGCCGCTCTGGCACGCGAGCAGGATCGCGCTGACGACGACGCCGGCGCGACCGAGCGGTGCCACCTGCGCATCGAGGGCTTCGACCGGCGCGCGGCGCAGCCAGAAGCGTTCGCCGCCATGTCGCCAGGCGATCGCGTCGTCGCCACCGTCGAGG
>CAMAUH010000379.1 GCA_945861365.1 Candidatus Kuenenia stuttgartensis | reverse complement strand
GCCTGCAAGACATCGATCAAGTCGTCATCCGCTTCGCCGGTGACTCCGGCGATGGCATGCAGCTGACCGGCGACCAGTTCACCCGCACCACGGCGCTGATGGGCAACGACATCGCGACGTTCCCCGACTTCCCGGCCGAGATCCGGGCGCCCGCCGGCACGCTGCCCGGCGTCTCGGCGTTCCAGCTGCGCTTCTCCAGCTTCGACATCCACACGCCGGGCGACGCGCCCGACGTGCTGGTGGCGATGAATCCGGCGGCGCTGCACGTGCACCTGAAGGAGCTGAAGAAGGATGGGGTGCTGCTGCTGAACACGGCGTCCTTCAGCGCGCTCGACCTGAAGAAGGCCAAGTACGACAAGGACCCGCGCACCGACGGCTCGCTGTCGGGCTACCGCGTCATCGAGGTCGACCTCGAGAAGCGCACCCAGGAGGCGCTGGCCAACAGCGTGCTCGACAACCGCGGCCGCGAACGCTGCAAGAACATGTACGCGCTGGGCATCCTGTACTGGATGTTCCATCGCGAGCTGGCGCCGACCGAGAAGTCGATCGCCGAGAAGTTCGCCAAGAAGAAGGAACTGGTCGACGCCAACCTGCTGGCGATGAAGGCTGGCTACGCCTACGCCGAGACGACCGAGATCTTCCAGACCGCGTACCGCGTGCCGCCGGCGAAGATGCCGGCGGGCATCTACCGCAACATCATGGGCAACCAGTCGCTGTGCCTCGGCCTCGTCGCCGCGGCGCAGAAGAGCGGGTTGCAGCTGTTCCTCGGCAGCTATCCGATCACGCCGGCTTCGGACATCCTGCACCAGCTCAGCACCTACAAGCACCTGGGCGTCATCACGTTCCAGGCCGAGGACGAGATCGCCGCGGTCGCCGCCGCGATCGGGGCCAGCTATTCCGGATGCCTCGGCATCACGTCGACGTCGGGCCCGGGCATCGCGCTGAAGAGCGAAGCGATCGGTCTGGCGGTGATGGCGGAGCTGCCGCTGATCGTGCTGAACGTGCAGCGCGCCGGGCCGAGCACCGGCATGCCGACGAAGACGCAGCAGGCCGATCTGCTGCAGGTGATGTACGGCAGGAACGGCGAGTCGCCGGTCTGCGTGATCGCCGCTTCGACGCCGGCGGACGCGTTCGAGGTCGGCTACGAGGCCGTGCGCATCGCGACCAAGTTCATGGTGCCGGTGGTGGTGCTGTCCGACGGCTACATCGCCAACGGCAGTGAGCCGTGGCGCTTGCCGGACCCCGACAAGCTGCCCGCGATCTCGGTCTCGTTCGCGCCGGAGGGCAAGCCGGGCGAGAAGTTCATGCCGTATGCGCGCAACCCGGAAACGCTGGCGCGGCCGTGGGGACGCCCAGGCACCAAGGGGCTCGTGCACCGCATCGGTGGCCTCGAGAAGGCGGACGTCACCGGCAACATCTGCTACGACGCCGACAACCACCAGCACATGGTCGATACGCGGGCACAGAAAGTGGCGAACATCGCCAACGACCTGCCGCCGACCGCGACGATCGGTCCGCGCACTGGCGATGTGCTGGTGCTGGGCTGGGGCAGCCCGCGCGGGGCCATCACTGCAGCGACCCAGCGCATGGTGCAGCAGGGCCACAAGGTCAGCTGCGCGTTCCTGCGCCACCTGAACCCGTTGCCCAACGACCTGCTCGACTTGATGAAGGGCTTCAAGCGCGTCGTGCTGCCGGAACTCAACAAGGGCCAACTGGCGATGATGCTGCGCGCCAAGTATCTGATCGACGTGCAGAGCTACAGCCAGGTGGACGGCCAGCCGTTCAAGAGCAATGACATCGAGAATTACCTGACCGGCGTGCTCGCCGGCCTGTCGAAGGAGGTGCGCAAGTGACCAGCGTCGACCGTCCCGTGATGCAGAAGAAGGACTACAAGACCGACCAGGAAGTGCGGTGGTGCCCAGGTTGCGGCGACTACTCGATCCTGAACGCGGTGCAGGGCGCTTTCGCCAAGCTCGGCAAGCAGTTGCACGAGACCGTGATCATCAGCGGCATCGGCTGCAGCTCGCGGTTCCCGTACTACATGGAGACCTTCGGGTTCCACACGATCCACGGCCGTGCGCCCGCGGTCGCGACCGGCGTGAAGGTGGCGAACCCCGCCCTCGACGTCTGGGTCGTCACCGGTGACGGCGACGCGATGTCGATCGGCGGCAACCACTTCATCCACGTGATGCGGCGCAACGTGGGCCTGAAGATCCTGATGTTCAACAACCGCATCTATGGGTTGACCAAGGGCCAGTTCTCGCCGACCAGCGAGCAGGGCAAGGTCACCAAGAGCTCACCGCTGGGCAGCGTCGACTATCCGTTCTCGCCGATCGCGCTGGCGCTCGGTGCCGGCGGCACGTTCGTCGCTCGCGGCGTCGACATCCTCGGCGCCCACCTCGAGGACGTCATCACCAAGGCGAGCGCCCATACGGGCACCGCGATGGTGGAGATCTACCAGAACTGCAACATCTTCAACGATGGCGCCTACAAGGGCTTCACCGACAAGGAGGTGCGCGACGCGCGCATGCTCTACATCGAGGACAAGAAGCCGCTGCTGTTCGGCGCCAACAAGGACCAGGGCATCGCGTTCGATGCGCAGTTTAGGCCCTACATCGTGACTGGCGCCGATCTCGGCAAGGCCTACGTGTGGGACGAGACCGCCGAGACGCCGGCGCCGGCGATGGCGCTGGCGACGATGAACGAGGCCGAGTTCCCGGTGCCGATCGGCGTGTTCCGCCGCCGCGAGAAGCCGGCCTTCGAGGTCGGCGTGCAGGCGCAGATCACCGCCGCGAAGAGCAAGAGGAAGGAAACGCTGCGCGACCTGCTGTTCGCCGGCGAGATCTGGGACGTGAAGTGACGTCCCCGCAGGTCCGGTAGCAGCGCTGCTGGACCTGCTGCCGCCCTGCGGCGCCCTGTGCTGGACCCGGGGCAACTTCGTGCCCATGGAAATATCACGATGTCGTGATACATTGATGTTCTCCATGGCACCCGCGCTGGCGAGCCTGCACACGACCCTGAAGCTGCTGTCGGACCCGGTCCGTATGCGGTTGTGCGCGTTGCTGGCCGAGGCCGAACTGGCGGTGCAGGAGCTGGTTGCCGTGACCGCCATGCAGCAGAGCCGCATCAGCAACCACCTTTCGCTGCTGAAGCGGGCTGGTCTGGTGCGCGACCGCCGCGAGGGCACCTGGAGTTTCCACTCGCTGGTCGAACCCAGCGACGACGGCCCGCTGTCGCCGTCCCTGTTCGCCGCGGCGGTGCAGCCGTGGCTGCGCAGTGACGAAGGCGAGCGCGACCAGCGGGCGTTGCGGGCCGTGCTCGAGCAGCGCCGCAGCAAGAGCCGGGAGATGCATGACCGCCTCGCCGACCAGTGGAGCGTGGTGGGGCAGGAGTTCGCGCTCGGCACCGTGCGCGCCGAACTGCTGGCGCAGGCCTGGCCGATCGGGCCGATCGTCGCCGATCTCGGCTGCGGCACCGGGTTCCTGGCCAACTGGCTGGCCGAGCGCGGGGCGCAGGTGATCGCCGTCGACCACAGCGAGCGCATGCTGGGACAGGCGACGCGGCAGAAGGGCCGGCAGTCGGCGCGCGCCGAGTTCCGCCAGGGCGACCTCGAGGCGCTGCCGATCGGCGACGCCGAGGTCGACGTCGTGTTCAGCAACCTGGTGTGGCACCACCTCGCCGACCAATCCGCTGCCGCACGCGAAGTGCTGCGGGTGCTGCGCCCCGGTGGGGCGCTGGTGATCAGCGACCTGCTGCCGCACGAGGCCGAGTGGATGCGTGAGCGCATGGGTGATCTGCGCCTTGGCCAGAAGCCCGATCAGGTGGTCGCGGCGCTGGCCCGGGCCGGTGGCCACGAGTTGCACGCCGAGTCGCTCACCGATCGCTACCGCGTGGTGTCACCCAAGGGCGATGCCGCCGAGTTCCCGATGTTCGTCGTCCGCGGGCGCAAGCCGGCGGATGGCGGCTGACCTTTCCCGTTCCGTTCCCAATCCTGAAACGAAGATGACCGCGACCAACACCCCCAAGACCAAGAACGACAAGCCCGCCGGCAAGCCGAAGAGCAAGGTGCTCGGCCCGACCGACTTCAAGGTGCGCAACCTTGCCGACGCCGAGTTCGGCCGCAAGGAGATCAACCTCGCCGAAGTCGAGATGCCCGGCCTGATGGCGATCCGCGACGAGTTCCGCAAGAAGCAGCCGCTGAAGGGCGCGCGCATCATCGGCTCGCTGCACATGACCATCCAGACGGCCGTGCTGATCGAGACGTTGGTCGAGCTCGGCGCCGAAGTGCGCTGGGCCTCGTGCAACATCTTCAGCACGCAGGATCACGCCGCGGCGGCGATCGCGGTCGGCCCGAAGGGCACCGTCGACAAGCCGATGGGCGTGCCGGTGTTCGCCTGGAAGGGCGAGACGCTCGAGGAATACTGGTGGTGCACCGAGCAGGCGCTGACGTGGCCGGGTGAAGACGGCCCGAACATGATCCTCGACGACGGCGGCGACGCGACCATGATGGTCATGAAGGGCGCCGAGTGGGAGAAGACCGGCAAGGTCCCGTCCGCCAAGAAGGACGACGGTGAGGACTGGGTCG
>CAMAUH010000378.1 GCA_945861365.1 Candidatus Kuenenia stuttgartensis | reverse complement strand
ACGGCGACCGCGGCAGCCAGCGGCAGGAATCCGTGCGCCAGCACGGCAGTCGGCACCACCCAGCAGGCGGCCCAGAACAACGCAGCGAAGGATGCAGGAACCATCGACTGCTCCGTGCCAGCAAATGGCTCGCGGTTACAGTTCGCGGATGGTTTCTGCGCTGTATCCGGGCAGTTTCGATCCGGTGACCTGTGGCCACCTCGACCTGGTCGAGCGCGCGCTGCCGCTGTTCGATCGCCTCACCGTCGCGGTGGCGGTCAACAGCCAGAAGAACTCGACCTTCACCGCCGACGAGCGGGTGGAGATGTTGCGCGAAGTGCTGCCGAAGGATCCGCGGGTGTCGGTGACGACCTTCCGCGGGCTGGTGGTCGACTTCTGCCGCAGCCAGGGCATCGGCGCGATCCTGCGCGGTGTGCGCACGGTTTCGGACTTCGAGTACGAGTACCAGATGGCGCTGACCAACCGCCATCTCGCCCCGGCGATCGAGACGGTGTTCGTGATGCCGAGCGTGCAGTACAGCTATGTGTCGTCGTCGCTGATCCGCGAGATCGTGCGCAACGGCGGCGATGTCAGTAGCTTCTTGCCCAGTTCCGTCGAGCGGCGGCTGCGCGAGCGGCTGCGCCCACAGCCCTCCAAACCATGACGGCCGAGATCATCCAGTCGACGTCCGCGCCCGCGGCGATCGGTCCCTACAGCCAGGCCATCAAGGCCGGCAACCTGTTGTTCTGCTCCGGCCAGATCGCCCTCGATCCGAAGACCATGCAGATGGTCGGGGCGAACGCCGCCGAGCAGGCCGAGCAGGTCCTGAAGAACCTCGCCGCGGTGCTGACTGCCGGTGGCGCCAGCATGGCGCACGTCGTGCGCACGACGATCTTCCTCGCCAGCATGAGTGACTTCGCGGCCGTCAACGAGGTCTATGGCAAGCACTTCGGCAACCACAAGCCGGCGCGCGCCACGGTCGCCGTGAAGGAACTGCCGAAGGGCGGTCTGGTCGAGATCGACTGCATCGCGGCGTTGTGACCGGGTCGCCGGCGGCCGGGGTGCAGCGGGCTGCGGCGTTCGCGCCGCCGGTTCGCGGCCGTCTGGCGCGCGTCGCCGTGCACTGTGCGACGCTGCTGGTCGTGGCGCTGCCGGCCATGGTGGCCGGTGCGCGACTCGGCGATGCGCCGGCGCCGCACGAACTCGACCTGTTGCAGCAGGCGCTGTCGCCTGCGACGGCGGCGGGGGCCCGCAGCGAAGTGGTCACCATGTTCGCGCAGGCCGCGGTCGGCGCCGCGAACTGGCCCGCCGACGCGGCTGCCCGCCTCGAGTTGCTGGGGCACGCGCGCCTGGCGCAGGTGTTCGGCCTCCTGCTGCTCGGCGTGCTCGTGCACTTCTGCGTGTTGCTCGCGCGCGGGCGTCTGCAGGCGTTGCTGGCCTGCGTCTGTCTGGCCCTGACGGCGCCGGTGCGCTGCGACGGGTTCGTGCTGCGGTCGGAGACGCCGGCGGTGGTGCTGGCGACCTTCGCGGTGCTGCTGCTGCAATGCCTTGCCCACACGCCGCGCGATGGCCGGGAACGCACCACCTGGTCGCACTGGCTGCGCGTCTTCGCGCTGGCGCTGTGCGCGATGTCGGCGAACGGCCTGGCCGTGGCCGCCTTGCCGTCCAGCGGTGAGGTCCTGCTGGTGCCCGGCATCGTGTTGACGCTGGCGGCGCTGCAGGTCTTCGTGCGGGGTCTGCGGGTGCGGGTGCGGCGATCGCTGCTGGCGGTGCCGCTGCCGGCGATCAATCGGCGCCTGCTGCCGTGGACGGCGATGTCGTTGTCGTCGCCGATGGTGGCCTGGTGGCTGCTGTCGCGCTTCGTGCTCGGTTCGACCGAAGCCCTGCAGCCGACCTACGGCATGCACGAGGTCCTGCCAGCGGCCTGGCTGCCACGCATCGGCACCGCGGCCTTGCTGCTGCTCGGCGGAGTCGTCGCGGTCGTGCGCGTCGGCGTGCGGCTCGGCCGGGCGGGGCGGCTCGGGCCCGACCTCGTGCTGCTGGTCGCCTGCGCGGTCGCGTTGGCGGCCAGTTGCGCGGATCCTGCCGGCCAGGATCGTCTGCCCGCGGCGGTCGCGTTGGCAGTGCTCGGCAGCGAAGGTGTGCGCGCTGCGGTCGTGCTGCTGCGCGGTCGGGTCAGGGCTCGAGAACTCAGAGTTTGAGGGACAATCGGTTTCTCGAACTCTGCGTGGCCGCGGATGCGGCCACAGAGGGCAACCTGAGAGCCCGTATCAGCATTTTCTCTCGGGCTCTCAGCCGCTGACGGCGCGGCCGACGACTTCCGCCAGTTCCTTGCGGCCGTCGGCGGTGCCGGCTTGCAGGCCGAGGCCCGCGACCTTGCCGTTCTTGTCCAGCACGTGCAGGGTCGGGCCGTGCACGAACCAACGCAGGGCGACGTCGTTCTGGTCGCCCTTGCCATCACCGACCTCGGGGAAGTCGATGTGCAGCGCCTTGACCGCGGCGGCGATGGCTGCGGGATCGCGGTCCAGGCAGATGCCGACCACCGCCACCTTGGCGCCGTGCTGCTGCCGCACCTGCTGCAGCATGCCGAGCAGGGCCGGCGTGTCCTGATCGGACTGCGACCAGAACGCCAGCACGACCGCCTTGCCGCGCAGCGTCGCGGTGTCGACTTCACCGCCACCGATGGCGGGGGCGCGGAACGAGATCGCGTCGTCGCCGACCTTCAGGTTGGTCGCCCGCAGCACGTCCTTGGCGACACCGCCCCAGTAGGTGGCGGGCAGGTCCTTCGCCAGCTTCTCCAGCTCCTCGAAGCCGGTGTTGTCGGGCAGGTCCTCGCGATCGCGCAGCGCGTCGGCGCGATGCCAGCGCACGAAGGCGCGTTGTTCGTCGTCGGGGGCGGCTTGCAGCGCCGCGGTGAACATCGCTTCGCCCGCCTCGACTTCCAGTAGCACGGTCATCAGCAGGCGGGCCGTCGCCAGCCGTTCGCCGGTGGGGGACGGCTTGGCGATCGCCGCCTTGACCAGCGCATCGCGCAGTTCCTTGACCGCGAGGTGCTGGGCCATCGTCGCGGCGGTGGCGAGCAGCAGCGCAGGTGCTGCCGCCGTATCGATGCCGCGCAGGGCGGCGATGGCGCCCTTGTCGTCGCCACCGGTCAACTTCAAGTCGGCCAGCATCAGGTGTCCGTTCCAGCGGTCGTCGCCCTTGGCTTCGCCGGCGACGAACCTGGCCAGTTCCTCGGTGTGCTTGCGCAGCAGCTGGGTGCGCTGTTCGGGGCTGGGTTCGCTGGTGGCGAGCTTGCGGGCTTCCTCGGCGAACTGTCGCTGCAGGTCGTTGAGGCTGCGTTGGGCGAAGGCGGGCGTCAGCAGGGAAAGGAACAGGAGGGGTGCCGCGTGCCGGAGCATCATGGCGAGCATAGCGCCATGCCCAGGTCGGCAGTGGCAGCCGGCGTCGACTTGCAGTCGAGTCGACGATGCCGTGCGATGGACCGATCGTGTCGACCCTGTTGTCCGTCAGCGATTTCGTGGTGCATGGGCCCGGCGACCTGCAGCTGAGCCTGCCGTCGCTGCAGCTCGGCGCTGGGGAAGTGGCGGCGGTCTACGGCCCCTCGGGCGGCGGCAAGACTTCGTTGCTGCTGGCGCTGTTCGGCTTGCTGCAGCGCAACGGCTGGACGACGGCCGGCCGGGTGCAGTTCCGCGAACAGGACTTCCCGCGCGATGCAGATGCCGCCCGCCCGCTGCTGCGCGAACAGGTGGTGTTCCTGCTGCAGGACGCCCACAGTGCGCTCGATCCGTTGCAGCCGGTGGGCCGCCAGATCGAGCAGGCCACCGGTTGTGACGCGAAGGCGGCCGCGGCGATGCTCGGGGAACTCGGGGTCGCCGATGCCGAAGCGTTGTGCCAGCGGGCGCCGCACGCGATCTCCGGTGGACAGGCGCAGCGCGTGCTGTTGGCGATCGCGTTCCTGCGGCGGCCGGCGCTGGTGGTCGCCGACGAACCGTCCGCGAGTCTCGATGGCGGCAGCTATGGCGAGCTGCTGGTGCACTTGCAGGCGTTGGTGGCCGGTGGCGCAGCCGTGTTGATGGCCACCCACGACCATCGTTTGTTGCGCGACCTGCAGGCGAAGGTGTTGGTGCTGCGGCAAGGCAGTTTCGTGCCCGGCGATCCGAAGGAACATCCGTGGCCGACGCACGGGGCTCTCGACATCGGTTCGGTGCCGGTGTTGCAGGGCAAGCAGCTGCGGATCGCGTTCGGGTCACGCGTCGTGCTCGACGACGTCGACTTCGCCTTGCAGCGCGGCGAGATCGTCGCGGTGGTCGGCGAGTCGGGGGCCGGCAAGACCACGTTGGCGCGCTTGCTGGCGGGCCATCTGCAGCCGGATCGCGGCGCGGTCGTGCGTCCCGACCGGCCGGGTGCGGTGCAGTTGGTCTGCCAGGATGCCTTCGGGTCGCTGACGCCGCGGCGGCCGTTGCAAGGTCTGCTGGCCGAGGCTGCGGCGCCGTTCTTCGATGCGCGCACCGGCTTCGCGTCGGTGCAGCTGCCCGCCGCGCTGTTGACGGCGCCCCGCGAACGCATGTCCGGTGGCGAACGCAAGCGCGCGGCCCTGCTGCGGGCGCTGGCCATCC
>CAMAUH010000377.1 GCA_945861365.1 Candidatus Kuenenia stuttgartensis | reverse complement strand
GTGGCGAACCAGGTCACCGCAGCACCGGCACGCAAAAGGGCACTGCCGAGTTCGCTCGCGTAGCCGTGGCTCCAGTGTGGGGTCGCGCCACCGCCGGGCGAACTGACGAGCACGATGCGCACGCGGCAGAGGCTACCCGCAGTGCAGCGCCTGCCACAGTTGCCAGCGCTCCGCCGGCGCCAGGGCGGCATCGAGCTCGCCATGGCGCAGCAGGAAGTCGAGCACCACCAGCGCACAGTTCGGCTTCCACATCGCGTCCCCGGCCAGCGACGCGACGACGCGCGCGCACGGCCACAGCTCGAAGGCCTCGACTTCGCCGTCGGTGGGGCGCGGCACGAACTCCGGCGGCAGCTCGAGGTCGAACAGCCACAACGTGTCGGCCTTGCTGCCGAGACCATCCTGCTGCAGGTAGGCGATCGAACCGACGGCGACGGCATGCCCGGCCAGGTCCGGCGGCAGGCTGGCCTCTTCCTGGCATTCCTTGACCAGCGTCTGTTGCGGCGTCATGCCGAGCGATTGGCCGCCAGCGACGAGGTTGTCGAGATGGCCCGGGAACGTGGCCTTGTCGCGCGAACGGCGCGCGACCCACAGCGAGCGCTGCGCCCCGTGCCGCACGAAGCCGTTCAGGTGCACGCCCTGCGCCGCGACCCCGAGCCACGCCACTGCCGCGCGATCGACAGCGGCCAACGGTGTCGACCATGGCCGTTCACTCACCGGAAACAGCTCCCCGGTCGGTCGCCGCACGCGCCCGGCGACCGCGGCCCGCGCGACCCATTCGGCCAATGCCGAGGAACGGGCGGCAACCCCGCCTGCCGTGGCCAACACCAAACGCTCACCGAGGCGGGCGAACGGCGATGGCGCGGCCAGCAGTTCGTCGACGCGATCGCGGTGCACGCGGCCGACATCCACGCCATCGATCGACCACGCGACGAAGGCGCGCGGATCGTGTCGATGGCAGAAGTCGATGCGTTCGAGGCAGCGGGCGAGCATGGGGTCGGGTTGCTTCGTCCGAACGCGGCCTCGGATGCAGCTCTGCGATCCAGTATAGGAATCCCCGTCTCTCCGCGCGCGATCGCGCGGACCGCCGCCCACCGATGAGATTCCACGCCGCCCTGGCCACCGGAGCCGATCTCGAAGCCGCCTGCCGCGCGGCCGCGGAAGAGATCCGCCGGGCCCTCGGCGACGGGCCGATCGACCTCGCCATGGTGTTCGCGTCGACGCGCTACGGCGCCGACATCGACCGGCTGCCGGTGCTGCTGCAGGAACTGCTGCAACCGCGCACGCTGGTGGGCTGCAGCGGTGCCGCGGTCGTCACCGCCACGCAGGCCTGCGAGAACCGCCACGCGATCACGGTGCTCGCCGGCCGCCTGCCCGGCGTCGACATCGACGCCGCCGCCATCGGCACCGCCGACCTGCCGGACGCGGATGGCCCACCCGGCGCATGGCGCGACCTGCTGCCGCCGCGCGCAGCGCACGCCAGTGGGCTGCTGGTGCTGTGCGAGCCGTTCCACTTCGATGCGAACGCGCTGCTGGCGGGTCTCGACTTCGCGTTCCCCGGCGTGCCCAAGGCCGGCGGCATCGCCAGCGGCAGCCGGCACCCGGAAGGCCATTCGCTGTTCCTCGGTCGTTCCACGCATCGCACCGGCGCGATCGTGCTGGCGCTGACCGGCAACGTCGTGCTCGACACCGTGATCGCGCAGGGGTGCCGCCCGATCGGCCGCCCGGGGCGCGTCAGTCGCTCGGACCGCAGCCGCCTGCTCGCCGTCGACGACGCGCCGGTGCAGAAGTTCATCGAGGAGCAGCTCTGCAACCTGTCGCCTGAGGATCTCACCCTCGCCGACGACAGCCCGCTGTTCCTCGGCATCGCGACGGACCCGTTCGCCGAACGCACGGAGGCCGGTGGTTACCTGGTGCGCAACGTGGTCGGCTTCGATCGCGAAGGCGCGCTGGTCGTGGCCGGGGATCTCGGCATCGGGCGCCAGATCCAGCTGCACCTGCGCGACCGGCAGTCCGGCACCGAAGACCTCGAACGGCAGCTGCAGCTCGCGGCGCCGACGCAGTCCGCCGCGGCGCTGTTGTTCCGTTGCCTCGGTCGCGCAGGGCCAGACCACGAGCAGTTCGCGCGGCAGGCGCCGGGCGTGCCGCTGGCAGGCTTCCACTGCAACGGCGAGATCGGCACGTTCGGCGACACCACGCACCTGCACGGCTACACCGCGGCCATCGCGTTGCTGCGGCCGCGCGACGGAGCCGACGCCCGATGAGCAAGCTCGGCGCGCTGGTGCGCACGTGGCTGTTGATGGACTTCTTCGGCGATGCGCGACAAGCCGGCCATGGCCACAGCAGCAGCCTGACGTCGACGATCTTCGCGCAGTCGTTCCTCGCCTTCGTGTTCGCGGCCCTGCTGTATCCGGAGACGCCGCCGGTCGCGTTCGCCGCCGCCAACCTCTGCCTGTCGTCGCTGCTGATCGCGGTCGGCACGTTGGGGGACGACAGCCGGCCGGCGCGCCGCGCGATCGACGAAGTGCTGCTCGGCACGGCGCCGCTGGGTCGCGCCACCGTGATGCTCGCGCGCACGGCCCACGCCGCGTTCTACGTGGTGCTGGTGACGATCGGCATGGCGCTGCCGCCGGGCATCCTGCTGGCCTACCTGCGGCAAGACCCGCTCACGGCGCTGGCCTACGTCGCGTCGGCGTGCGCCTGCAGCGGCCTCGCCGTGGGCGCGCTGGCGGTGCTGACGCGCGTGGCCCTGCGCTGCTTCGGCCGCAATCGCACGGCGCTGCTGGCCGGTTCGCTGAAGGCCCTGCTGCTCGGCGCTGGGCTCGTGATGTTCGCGCTGGGCCTGCAACGGCTGCAGGGAACGGCCGATTCGCTGCCGATCGGCCGCCTCGGCGCGGAGCTGCTGCCGCCCTACCAGTGCGCGCGTTGGCTTAACGCGCCGATGACCGAAGCCTGGCGCCTGCTGCCGCTGGCCGCGGTTGCCGCAGCACTGCTGGCGATCGCGGCCCTGCTCGCGGGCAACACCGAGCGCAGCACCCGATCGGTCGGCACGAACGGACCACTGTCGCGCGGACTGCAGCGGCTCGCCGGCAGCGGCGCCCGCCTCGGCATCGCCGAGTACGTCGCGGTGTCGATGTGGCGCAGCGCCGGCTTCCGCGCGCGGGTGCTGCCACTGCTGGGTGTACCTGCCGGCATGGTGTTCCTCGCCTTGCAGCGGCAGGGTGGGCCCAACCTGGTGCTCACGAGCCTCGTGCTGCAGCTGCCGGCGATCTACCTGCCGTTCCTGATCGCCTTCCTGCCGCGCGCCGACCAACCGGGCACCGGTTGGGTGTTCGCGCAGGCGCCCAACCTGACGCGAGAACTGGTGCAGGACGCGACCTGGCGGGCGCTGGTCACCCACGTGCTGGTGCCGGTGCATGCCCTCGCCGCCCTGCTGCTCGCGACCGTCGTGCGCGATGCATCGGCGGTGGCCGCCGGTGTCTTCGCGTTCGGGCTCGCCGTGCTGGCAGCACGCTTCATGGTCCGCGGCATCGAACACGTGCCGTTCACGCACGCGCGCGAAGGGGACCGCGGCGTCGATCTCGGCGCCGCATTCGCAGCGGGCATGGTGCTCGGCGGGCTCGGCGCGGCGTTCGTGCTGTGGCTGCCACCGATCGGCCAATGGCTGCTGGCGGCCTCGACCGTGGCGATGGCGCGCTGGCAGCTGGGCATTCCGGCCACGGCGATCGCGAACCCGATCGCCGTCGCGGTGGAAGCTGCGGCCGAACCTGGCGAGAGCACCGAACCTGCTTCCAGCCAGCCGGATCCAGCGGCCGAACCGCGCGATGCGGCGCCGATCCGGCCGACCTTGCGGCGCGAACTGCGAGCCATCGCGACGCTCTACGCCGCCGGCAGCGTGCTGCCTTGGCTCGTCGGCACGATGTTCGCTGCCTGAGTCCGCGGATTGTGGTCGGAACGGGACCTGCCTACGGTGCGCAATCGCTGTTTGCCCAGAGGTAGTCCCATGAACCTGGATGCTCACACGGCGCCACAAGCCGATCCTCGCCCGAACACCCACGGCACCAAGGCTCCGCAACAAGGGCCGGCTGCCGCGAGACCGGGCACCAGCAGCGCGGCGACGCCGCAATCGGCAACGTCCGGCAAGGTCAGCTTGGATCCGCTGCACGCGACGGATCGCTACCGGCTCGTGATGCCGTGGGCCGATCGCGTCTGAGAACGAGACGAACCGGCGGCGCTCCGTCAGGAAGGTGGGCACCGCGCGCCGATGCCGCGTGCATGCAAAAGCAGCCCACAGCAAAGCGGCGACTGCACCTGCCGCGCGCCCCACGAATCTGTCTCGCCGCCATGGCGACCATGGAGACGCAGGGTGGCCGTGCGACGTCCAACCAGGGCCTGGGGGCGGTGAAGAACCTCTCTCGCACCGGCATCTGCTTGGAGACCGGACAGCCGCCGCGAACCGGCGACCGCGTGTTGCTGCGCCTGGCGATCGACGACCAGATCCACGAGATGCCGACCTTGGTGACGCGTGCATCACGGCGCGGCACGACGAACTTCTACGAGGTCGGCCTGGACTGGCGGCTCTGCACGCCTGAGCAGTTGGCGTTCCT
>CAMAUH010000376.1 GCA_945861365.1 Candidatus Kuenenia stuttgartensis | reverse complement strand
AAGGACGGCACGCCGGAGATGGTGCTGGCGGAGTTCCCGTGGGTGCAGCTGATCCGCATGCCGCACTCGCAGTACGGCGCTTGCGAGACGTTCAACGTCGGCTTCGCGTCGGCGCACGGCGAGTTCACCGGCATCCTCGACGACGACGTCGTGCTGCCGCCGACGTTCGTCGAACACATGCTGGCGAAGTTCGCGACCGAGCCGGCGACCACCGCGATCCTGTCGCCGAAGGTCATCGAGCCGGAGATGCCGGACTGGTACCTGCACAACCCGAAGATCCACGCCGAGCGCTACCTGCCGACGTTCCGCGGCTGCGGCTCGATGGCGCGCACCGCGGCGATCAAGCAGGCGAACTGGTACGACATCCGCTTCTTCATCTTCGGCAACGAGCGCGACCTGACGACGCGGCTGCTGAACCTCGGCTTCCGCGTGAAGATGTTCCCGACGGTCGAGGTCTTCCACAAAGCGCCGTTCGGCATGCGGCACGGCAAGCGCAGCCTCTACTACCACGTGCGCAACTTCTGGCTCTACGCGTTCAAGTACCTGCCGTGGAGCCAGGTCATCGCGTTCCCGTTCGCGTTCCTCGGCAAGAAGCTCGGCGGCAAGCAGAAGGGGGCCGGTGGCGAAGTCGCCGATGCCGTCGGCACGATCGGCCTGTTCGACAACATCAAGGCGGTGAAGTGGGGCTACTGGGTCTGCCTGAAGGCGACCTTGGCGGCGCTGTGGTCGCTGCCGTACTGCCTGCGGCACCGGCAGGTCTGCAAGCACCCGGACTTCGAGCCGCCGCTGCGCTGACCGGTGCGCCGGGGCCCGCTGCCCCCGGCTGCTGCCGTGCTTCTGGCGCGGCCGGGAAATGCCGGCCCGCGGAAATATCGGCGAAACGCAAATGACGCAAGTCGGCTGATCGATGCGATTTGTGCGCGCCTCGGACAATCCTGTTGGCCTTCGGCCCGGAAATGTCGCCCTAGCGGCTGCATCGTCTTCGTAGGGATGCACGCATGGTTAGCCGGGGCCCGCAGACGAGGCGGGTAGCCGGGTAGGAACAGAGATGTGCAAGGTGGGGTGGCTGCCTGGTGAGGCAGCCACCCGTTTTTCTGTACGTGCCGCACCCGCGAGCCGGGCCGCGGGACTGCCCAAGTGCTTGCGGCAAGGTCGGCTGCAAGCGTGCTTCCGTTCGACCGAGCCCTAGCATCCGCCGCCCCTCGTGGTCAGCGCGCTCGTCGTCAACTGGAACGGCAAGGACTACTTGCCTGCATGCCTCGACGCGCTGCTGGCGCAGGTGCCCGCACCGTCCGAGGTGATCGTCGTCGACAACCATTCGACCGACGGCTCGCGCGAACTGGTCGCCGCCCGCTACCCGCAGGTGCGCGTGCTCGACACCGGCCGCAACGGCGGCCCCTGCTTCGCGCGCAACGCCGGCGCTGCGGCGGCGAAGGACGAGCTGTGCCTGTTCCTCGACAACGACGTCGTGCTGCACCAGGGCGCGCTGCAGGCGCTGCTCGACTGCATGGCGGCCGATCCACGCGCGGCGATGGTGCAGGCGCGTTCGGTCTGCGGCGACGACCCGAACGTCGTGCACTACGACGGCGGCGACCTGCACTTCCTCGGCACGCTCGTGCTGCGCAACTGGTACCGGCCGCTGGCACAAGCGAACGATCCGACCGGGCCCGTCGGCGCGGCGGTCGCGCTGTGCTTCCTGACCAAGCGCAGCGTCTACCAGGAGGTCGGCGGCTTCGACGAGAACCTGTTCATCCTCTACGAGGACAACGAGTTCTCCTACAAGCTGCGCATGCGCGGCCACACGGTGTGGGCCTCGCCGAAGGCGCGCTGCACACACCTCGCCGGCACCGCCGGCCTGTCGGTGCGCGGGGAAGGCAAGTACCCGGGCAAGCGCACGTTCCTGCACAGCCGCAACCGCTGGTACGTGCTGATCAGCTGCATGCGCTGGCGCACGCTGCTGCTGACGATCCCGGCACAGCTGGTCTATGGCGTCGTCTATGCGGCGTTCGGCGTCGGCCGCGGCCACCTCGGCGACTGGCTGCGCGGCAAGTGGGAGCTGCTGTGCCTGCTGCCGACGGCGGTGCGCGCGCGGCGCATCGCCCAGCGCGGCCGCACGGTGCCCGATCGCGAACTGCTGATCGCCGCACCGGTCACGCTGAACCCCGGCCTCGCCGAGAAGGGCGCCAAGGCGCTGCTGCGGCGGTCGATGGATCGCTTCTTCGCGATCTACTGGGGTGCGGTGCGGAGGCTCTGTGGCTGAGCCCGCCCAGGTCGCCGCACTGCTGCTGAACTGGAAGCGCGCCGACCTGACGCTGCGCTGCCTCGCGGACCTGTTCGCGGTCCACGACGTGCCACTGCACGTGTTCGTGCTCGACAACGGTTCGGGAACGGACGAGGTCGCGGCCCTGCAGCGCGGCATCGCCGCCCTCGCCGCTGGTGCGCACCGCGTCGAGCTCGTCACGCTGCCCGACAACCGCGGCTTCACCGGCGGCATGAACGAAGGCCTCCGCCACGCGACCGCGGCCGGCATCCCGTTCGCCCTGGTGCTCAACAACGACCTGCGCCTGCCCGCCGACTTCCTGCGGCCGCTCGTCGATGCGCTACGGAACGACGCCCGCCTCGCGGCGGTCGGGCCGACGGTGCTGCACCCGGACGGCACGGTCTGGGCGCAAGGCGGCGAACGCGCGTTCACGCCGAACGGCCTGCGACTGTGTGGTCATCGCGGTGCCCCCGCACCGCGCACCGCGGGGCCGGAGGAGGTCGGGTTCTTGCCGTGCGCGTGTGTGTTGTTCCGCATGAGCGCGGTCGCGGCGGTGGGCGGGTTCGACGATGCCTATTTCATGTATTGGGAGGACGTCGATTTGTGTGAACGCCTGCGCGCGCGCGGCGGCGGCATCGTGTGGCTGCCATGGGTCACCGTGGAGCACGCGTCGGGCGCGTCGTCGGGCGGCGGGCGGTCGCCATTGCGCAAGTTCCTGATGGCGTGCAATCAGGTGCGCTATCTGCGGGCGCGCGGGACGGTGATGGGGTGGGTGGGATGGTTGTGTGTGGATGTGCTGGCGTGGCCGGTGACGCTGGTGTCCGGGCCGCGGGCGGCATGGGCGAAGCTGCGGGGCATGGTCGCGGGGCTGTGCGGGCACGCGGCGAGTGCGGGGGATGTGGCGGTCTGGCTGCGGCGGTGAGGTGGCGGCGTCGCGGGTGGGCGCGGGGTGCCGGGTGCTGGGTGTCGGGGTGTGGGGCTGGGAAGTGCGGCCCTGAGCGGTTGCCGGGGCGTGCGGTTGGCCGGGGTCCGAGGGCGCCCGGCGCGGAGTTAGGCAGTTCCGGCGACCTGCGGCGGTGGCTCGGCTGGCTTCGCTGCCCGCAGCTGCGGGTGCAGTCGTCCGGTGGATAGGTGGTCGATCCCGGCGGCGTAACGGAGGCGCCTGGGAGGTTCGACAGGCGCGCGATGGGAGTTAGCTGGGCGGCAGAAGAGCGGGGGGTGGTGTTTGAGTCGGTGGCGTGGTTACGCTGCGTGCCGGCCGGGACCGCGGAGGTCGCGAGTTAGGCCGAAGATGTAGTTGGCCGGATGCGGTCGACACCAGCACCAGAGGTCCCTCATGAGACGGTTCATCTCAGTCGTAGCCGGCGTGTTCGGCCTCTGGCTCTTCATTGGCGGCTTGATGAGCGTGGTGACCACGGAGTCTGGCTCTTTCATTCCGGCGATGTGGTCCAACCTTCTCCTGGGTGCCGCCATCCTCGCCGGTTCCGTGCTTCTGTGGCGCGGTCGCGCTCAGCATGGCACCGGCCAACAAGCCCATGCAGCCGACGAGCGCCGCAGCGGCGCTCGCGGCTGATGGGCAGAGACGTTGGGCAGACCCCGATGACGCACCCATCCGAGGCTCAGTCCTGGCGTGTTGGTCACAATGGTCGAGACGCCTTGTTCTACGAGGAGTTGCTTGGTGGGCGATGGGAGAGGTTAGATATCAACGGGGAGATGATGGCATCTGGGCGAGCGGGCCACTGGATCTACTTCGCCAGTGCGGAGGTCTGGGCGAGATACCCGGCATGGGCGAGATCCAGGCGGTTAGAGATCATTGGGCGCATCAAGAGCGCCTGTCCGGAGCCGGATTACGCCTATCACGGAGCCTGACCACGTTCAGGTGCAAGGGCGCCTTGGTGTGCTACGGTGTTGCGCTCCGATGGTGATGTGCGAGGATGCTGCCAAGCAAGCCCTTGGAGCCGACGAGCGACGCAGCGGCGCTCGCGGCTCAATGCCAAAGACCCTGAGCCGGCGGGCGGGTGAACCGTGGCGGCTCTCATACAGTGGAAAGAACAATGAACTTACCCGTAGTGCTCCGGCTGCGGATGGCGGCCCTGGTCGCGATCACCAGTGCCTTGGTCGGAGGCGCCGTCTGGTCGGCCGACTTGCTCGACAGATCGGACGGAGACGATCTGCGATGGGGCGTTTGGCACAACCCGTTCATGGGGTTCGATCCGTTCAGCGAGATCTACCTCGACATCTCGATGTGGGTGCTGTGGGGTTGCTCCGCGGCATCCGGGCTTGGTGGCTTGTTGCTCCTGGCGGACAGCAAATGGGGTGTGCGCCTGGTGGCATGGCAGGCTCTC
>CAMAUH010000375.1 GCA_945861365.1 Candidatus Kuenenia stuttgartensis | reverse complement strand
CCCCTCGATCGGCAACACGAACGCACCGGTCGTGACGCGGCCGACCATGACGCCCCGCGTGACGACGCGCAGCGACGTTCGATCCAGCCCCGGCGGCACGCGCTACCAGCCGACCACGCAACCGAATGCCGGCGGCGCAACCCAACGTGGAACTGCCATCGCGCGCCCCACCACCAATTCGAACGTGCGCGCGAACGCGCCGAGTTCGAACGGCGTCGTCAACCGGGCGCAGCCGTCCGTGGCGCCGAATCGCTACCAGCCGACCTTGCGCACGCCGACCGCGAACGGGGCCCCGAGCACGACGCATACCGGCGCGCGCCTGGTGCCGCGGTCGACCGCCACACCGGCCCCGTCGATCGGCGCACGCGGCACCACCGCGGTCAGCGTGCCGCGCCGTGCGGGCGCACCGGCTGGCGCCGTGAATGCCCCGCGTGCGGTCGCCCGGCAGTCGACGCCGGTCACTGCGGCCGGGATGACGCCGCACCTGTCGCCCCGCGCTGCGGCGCCTCGCCTCGGCTTCCCGCGGTCGAGCAACATCGCGGGCGGCAGCAACCGCATCCTGCAGCCGATCGCCAACACCTACGGCGCGCCGCGCTACACGTGGGGCCGTTCGCACGGCTACGGCGGCAACGTGTGGAACTCCTGGTGGGACCCGTGCGGCCGCTGGGGCGGCTACGGCCGTGGCTACCCCAACTACAGCTTCGGCGGTTGGGGCTACGGCTACGGCCCGTACGGGTACTACGGCGGCTTCGGCGGCCTGACCTACTACAGCAACTGCGGCAGCTTCGGCTTCGGCCTCTCGATGTGGCAGCCCTACTGGGCCTGGCGCAACTACTACTGGAACACCTGCTACAGCACCGCGTGGTGGAACACGTGGTCGCACCCGGGCTACCTGTCGACCGGCTACTGGTGGTACCCGAGCACCGTCTACTGCCCGACCTACCTGTACGTCCCGAACACGGTCTACGTACCGCCGACGACGACGGTGAACGTGCCGACCACCGTGGTCTACGCGAGTGGCGGCGTCGCGCCGACGGTCGTGGCCGGCGGCAGCGTGGTCGGTAGTGCGCGCGCTGCAGTGCCGGGCGATGTCAGCAGCGACGACATGGCGACTGCGCTCGCGGTGAAGTACGTCGACCTCGGCGACTTCTACTTCCGCGCCGGTCGGTTCGACGACGCCGCCGAAGCCTACGGCAAGGCCCGCAGCTACGCGCCGGACGATGCCTCGGTGCACTTCGTGCTCGCCGACGCCTCGTTCGCGAACGGCGACTACCACTACGCCGCATTCCTGATCGCCGAAGCGATCCGCCTCGAGCCGACGATCGTGTCGGCGAGCACCGACAAGCGCACGTTCTACGGGGACGTCAAGGCATTCGACGCGCAGATGGCAGCACTCGACACCTACCTCGCCAAGCAGCCGTACGACGCGATGGCGCACCTGGTGCGTGGCTACAACCTGCGCTTCTCCGGCCAGGATGCGGAGGCCCAGAAGGCCTTTGCGCGCGTGCTCGAGATCGACCCGGACCACCGCGCTGCGAAGGCGTTCCTCGCCGCGATGGCGCCGTCGGATCGCTGAGCCGACCCGACGGAAACGGCCGCGGAAGGCCGAAGAGCGGCATCGCCCACGGCGAAGGCGGTCGCTACGCTCCCCCGCCCCATGGCCCGCCGCATCGACACGTACCTGAAGGATCTCGTCGCCGAAGAGAAGCTCGCGTTCTACGAAACCGTACGCGACTTCGGCGACAGTGAGATCGCCCCACACCTGCTGCACTGGGAACGGGAACACCAGCTGGTGCCCGACGCGACCATCAAGGCGATGGGCGACCTGGGCCTGTTCGGCCTGCCGATCGCGGAGCAGTACGGCGGCCAGGGCGGTGACCACACCGACCTCGTGCTGATGGGCCTGGCCCTCGGCTACCACAGCCAGGCCGTCGCGATCACCCCGGGCGCCGCGATCTCGCTCGGCGCGAAGCCGCTGCAGCTGTGCGGCACCGAGGCGCAGAAGAAGGCGCACCTGCCGGCGCTGGCGAAGGGCGAGCGCATGTTCGTGTTCGGGCTGTCGGAGCCCGGCCGCGGCAGCGACGCCGCCAACCCGCAGGTCACCGCCGTCAAGAAGGGCGACCGCTGGGTGCTCAACGGCGAGAAGTGCTGGTCGACCAACGCCCGCTGGGCGAGCCACGTCGTCGTGCACGCGCTGACCGCGCCGAACGCGCCGAACGGCAAGCGCTCCACCTGCTTCATCGTGCCGATGCAGCAGAAGGGCGTCTTCTACCAGGAGATGCAGGGCAAGAAGGTCTGGGAGCAGTCCTCGACCGGCTCGATCATGCTGGAGAACGTCGAAGTCCCCCATGACGCGATCCTGGGCGCCGAGAACGACGGCTTCAAGGTGATGGTGACCACGCTGAACGGCGGCCGCCTGTTCATCGCCTCGCTGGCCCTGGCGTCGCTCGCGTTCGCGCTCGACAAGACCCGCATCTACGCCGAGGAACGCATCCAGTTCGACGAGAAGCCGATCGGCCGCTTCCAGCGCGTGCAGGACGTCATCGTCGACATGGACATCGCGCTCGAGCGCGGCCTGACCTGGCTGATGCACTGCTGCAAGCTCTACGAAGCCGGCACGCTGTCGCGCGAGCAGGCCGCCAAGGTCAAGGTCGACTGCAGCCGTTCCGCCAGCGAGCTGGTGATGCTGGCGATGGAAGTGTGCGGCGGCGTCGCGTGCTTCGACGAGTTCGGCCTGATCCGCCACCACAACGACCTGTTCGTCACGCGCGTCGGCGAAGGCAGCAACTTCGCGCTGAAGGACCTGATCGTGCGGCCGCTGCGCCAGGCGTGAGCCGCGCAGCGTGAACGGCCCCGCGGCCGCGCCGCGGCGCGCTCACTTGTTCTGGGCGATGCGCTCGACCTGGTCGAGGAACTGCTGGATGTTGTCGCGCGGCTTCACCTGCTGCGCCCGCTTCAGCAGCGGCAAGGCTTCGGCGTACTTGCCCTGACCGACCAGCATCTGCGCGTGACGCACCTTGGCGTCGGCTTCGAATGCGGCGATGCCGGCAGCGCGCTCGAACTGCATCGCGGCCTTCTCCTTGTCGCCCTTCCGGTCGTGGTAGAGGCCGAGCAGGATCAGCGCCTCGCCATCGAGCGGGTCGATGCCGACGATCTGCTCCAGGATCTTCGCTTCCTCTTCGCCGGCGCCCGTCGCGACAGCCTGCCGCGCGCGCAGCTTCAGCAGGTCCTTGCGGACCGTGTCGCTGAGCTTGCCGGCGTAGGTCACCTCGATGCCGTCGAGCACCTTCTTGCCTTCACCCTGCGCGTTGCGGGCCACCAGCGCCTTCGCCGCGCGCACCGCGCGATCCGGGTTGCCCTTGGTGTCCTTGGCCATCGAACGCAGGTAGGCGCCCGCCGCCAGGTCGACCAGGTCCTCGTTGACGTAGATGTCGCCCAGCATCGCGAGGCTGTCGAACGTCGACTGGCCGAGCCGGTCGACCATCTCGAGATTCTCCGCCGCCTTGCGCGGCTCGTTCATGCCGACGAACGCGTTCGCCTGGTGCAGCCACAGGTCGGCGCGATCGGGGTTGGCCGCGATCAGGGCGCCGCACAGCGAAGCAGCTTCGGCGAAGCGCCGCTGCCGCAGGAACGCGCGCGCGAGGCCCATGCGCCAATCGAGCGTCAGCGGATCCATCATCGCCGCCATGCGGAACGCGGACTCCGCGGCGATGTTGTCGTCGCTCTGGCCATGGGCGAAGCCGAGCAGGCCGTAGGTCGTGGCGTCGCCGCCGCCGAGTTCGAGCACGCGTGCGAACGCGCGCGCCGCAGCGCGGTAGTCGCCGCGCTTCATCTGCACGAAGCCGAGCCCGCGGAACGCGCGCAGGAAGCGCGGCTCCTTCTTGGCCGCCGCCTCGTACGCCGCCACGGCTTCCGGCAGCTGGTCGCGCTGGAACAGCAGCTGGCCGAGCGTGAAGTCGAACACCGCGCTCGCCGCCGGCGTGATGCGGCCGCGCAGCAACTCCATCGCGCGCTCCGGCTGCGGGCCGCCCTTGTCGGCCGGGTTCGACAGCAGCTCGGTCACCTGCACCAGCACATCGCGCTCCTTGGTGGTGACCTTCGGTTCGACCTCGGTCACCGCCGCGTAGCTCTCGGCGAACCGCTGTTGGAACGCCGGATCACGGAACACCGCGGCCACGGTCGCGTCGATTTCGGAAGTCGACTGCGTCGGCGCCACGGGCGGCGTCGCCGGTGCCGGCTCTTGCTGGGCCGTGACCGGGCCGACAGCGGCGAACGCCAGCAACAGGGCGGGGAAACACGAGAAGGTGACCATCATCGTCCTCACTTGAATGCCATCGGTTGGCGCATGCGGAACCGCACCGGCTTGCCGTTGCGCTTCCCTGGCTCGAACTTCCACTGCTTGATCGCGGCGAGCGCCGGCGCCTCGAACAACGGGTCGCTGCTGCTCTGCACGATCGGATTCTCGACGCGGCCGCTCTCGTCGACCGTGAACAGGATGTTCACCGTCGCCGGCATCTTCTTGCGCAGTGCGGCGGACAACTGCGGCTGCTGCTGGTAGACCGCGCGCGGCTTCTGGTCGAGGTCGGCGAGCGAGAACATCTCGTCTTC
>CAMAUH010000374.1 GCA_945861365.1 Candidatus Kuenenia stuttgartensis | reverse complement strand
CTCGCGCGGTTGCTGGCGACCACCAAGAGCCATGCGGTGGCTGCGACGGCGACCGGCGTGCTGGTGCGGTTGGCCGAGCATTTCCCCCCGAAGTTCGTCCGCGATCTCGTCGACCGGAGCATCAAGCAGTTGTCGGGGAACGTGCGGGTCGCCGATCTGCTGCTCGACGTCGTGCTTGCCGCCGCCGGAAGCAAGATCGTCGCCCAACTCCTCGAAGCCTGCGTGCGGCTGCGCCGCGCCCATCGCTACGCGGATGCGTTGCATGTGCTGGCCCGCATCGCGTCGACTCCGCACGGCGATGACGAGGTGCGCTACCAGCTCGCGCTGACGAAGCTGCTGCACGATGCGACGTTGCCGGCAGCGGACGTCGGTGCGCCGGGCAGTTCGACCATGGGGTTCGTCGCCGCTCTCGTGCGCGGCGGGTTCCCCATGTTCGATCGCCTGCGCAAGGAATCGGCGGTGGATGCAGAGATCCTGCTTCGCATCGCCACGCACTTCGCGACGGCCGTCGGCGCCGAGCGGCGCTTCGCCACCGAGTTGCTGCAGCACCTCGCCACCCGCACCAAGGGGCGGGCGGGCACCGAAGCGCGGGTCGCTCTGCGGGCCGTCGGCGGCTGATCGTCAGTCGGCGGATTGGCCCATGCGAACGACGTGCTCCGGTACCTGCTCTGCAAAGGCGGGCCCCCGGGGGCCGACGATGACGACGACCGTCGAACCGAAACCGAACCGGCCGATCTCCTGCCCAGGTAGCACGGCGCCCTGTTCGATGCTGAGGCTGGTGTCGCCAACGTTGTAGGCGCCGACCAGCACGACGGCGGCCATTTCTCCCGCTGGCAAGCGACATTGGAAGACGTGCCGGCTGTTGCGAGCGAACAGGCGTGGCACGCACCGCACCGCCGGTGGATTGACCGGGAACAGGGTGCCAGGCAGCTTGCGAACCCGTTCGATCGAAGCGGCGAACGGGGAATGCACCCGGTGGTAGTCGCCGGGTGCGAGGTAGATGGTCGCTTGCGAGCCGCCTTCCAACGCGGTGGCGAACGAGGCATCGCCGAGCAGGTCGGCCAGGGCGTAGTCGCGGCCCTTCACCTGCAGCAGCCGGCCGTTCCGGATCGGGCCGGTGGTGACGATCTTGCCGTCACACGGCCACACCAGCGGTGAGGTGGCCACCGGCCGTGCACCGCTGCGCAGTGGGCGGCGGAAGAACTCCTGCAGGCTGCGGAACTGGGTGAGTTCGCCATCCACCTCGTCCAGGCTCGCGCCGTAGCGACGGGCGAACCAGCGGAACAGCGGTCCGCGCCAGGAACGGGGCAAGGGGGTCGCGCACAGGGCTCCGCACAGGCGGGAGAGCGCGACCTTGGGTAGCAGGCTGAAGAGCAGTCGGCGCATCGTCGGCGGGAACATTCGGAGTCCCTCGGCTTTCGCGCAAGGCAGTGCGCGCGCACATCGGGGGCTCGCTCGCGTGCGCGACCATCGTCGACTCGGTTGCTGGCAGGAGCGGCCGTGGCAAGATGCACGGATGGGCGGCTTCTCCTGCTTCGGCGCGGCGTTCCTGCTGTTGTGTCTCGGTGCGTGTTCGCGGGCCGAGCCTTCGGTGGTGCGCTCCGACGGGATCATGCAGATCGAACTCGGTGGCCCACATGGCTCGCTGCGGCAGGCGTTGATGGCGGCGAACATCGCCGTGGAGGCACCGCACCGCCTGACTCCGGTGGAGGAGGCGCAGAGCGAGCCGCCATCGCACGAGTCCGGCTCACCGGAGTCGCCGGCGCCGCAGGTGCCTGCGCCAGGACCTGACGATGTGCCGCCTCCCGCCGTCGATGAGCCGGCTGCACCGGATTGGTTCCTGGTGACGCTGGGTCCCAAGCAGACCCTGATCCACCTGGCCAAGAAGCATCTGGGCAACGGCAATCGCTACCGCGAGATCATGCAGGTCAACGGCTGGGACGAAGACCAGGTGCGGCGGTTGCCAGCGGGCACGCAGGTGAAGATCCCACGCGTGGTGAGCGCGCCGCCCCGATGAGCGACGGCAGCCAGCCGCCATCGATGCAGCCGATCGGCTTCGTCCGTAGCAGCCAGCAGGTGCACCACGATGCGCCCCGACAGAGCGGGCTCGGACGCGGCGGGGACGGGATCATCGAGGTCGTGCAAGGCATGCAGAACGGTCTGCACGATCTGGCCGGATTCAGCCACATCTGGGTGCTGTTCTGGTGCCATCTCGCGCGATCGAAAGCGCTGATGGTCAAGCCGCCGCGCGACACGCGGAAGCGCGGCGTCTTCGCGACACGTTCTCCGCAGCGCCCCAACCCGATCGGGTTGTCCTGTGTGCGTCTGCTCCGCATCGAGCGTCGTCGACTGCACATCGTCGACCACGACCTGCTCGATGGCACGCCAGTGTTGGACGTGAAGCCGTACCTGCCCTACTGCGACAGCGTTCCCGATGCCGCGATCGGCTACGTCGCGTCGTTGGACAGCAAGGCGAAGGACCACCGGACCTGGTGGGAAGAGAAGGGCGTGGTCGCGCCTCGCGTCTACCGTGAGCGCCGCACTCGCGAGGTGCGCAAGTGAAGTCGGGCAACGGGGCGGGGGTCAGCTGCGGTAGTCCGCGTTGATCTGCACGTAGTCCTTGGTCAGGTCGCAGGTCCAGACGTCGGCGCTGGCGGTGCCACGGCCGAGGTCGACGCCCAGCACCACCAGGGTGTCGTCGACGAGGTGGCGGTGGGCCTGCGGTTCGTTCTCGGGATGCGGCACGCCATCGCTGTAGACGTTGGCCGCGCCGACCCAAACCTTCGCCCGGTCAGCGGCGAACTTCACGCCCGCGCGGCCGGCGGCCGCGAGGATGCGGCCCCAGTTCGGGTCGCGGCCGGCAACCGCGGTCTTCACCAGTGGGCTGGTAGCGATCACTCGCCCGACCATGGTGGCCTCCGCCTCGTCGGCTGCTCCGCGCACCTCGATCGTGATCAGGCGGGTCGCGCCTTCCCCGTCCGCCGCGATGGTGCGGGCCAGTTGCTGGCCGAGGCTGGTGACCGCCGCCTCGAGACCTTCGCTCGCCAACCGGGTGCGGTTGCTCGCCAGCAGCAGCAGGGTGTCGTTCGGGGAGGTGTCGCCGTCCACCGTCACACGGTGGAAGCTGCGGTCTGCAGCCCGCCGCAGCATCGCCGCCGTCGCCGTGGCGGTGGGGCTGCTGCCGTCCGTCAGCAGGAACCCGAGCATCGTGGCCATGTCGGGGTGGATCATGCCCGAACCCTTGGCGAAGCCCGTGGTGGCGGTGCCCTGCGTGACACCGTGCACGGCCTTCGGATACGTGTCCGTGGTCATGATCGCGCGGGCGAAGTCCATGGCCCCGTCGCCGCTGGCGCGCGCCAGCAGGGCATCGAGGTGCGTGACGATCCGAGCGACGGGCAGCGGTGCGCCGATCGGTCCCGTGCTTGCCATCAGGACCTGCTCGACGGGGCAGCCGATGCGAGTGGCCAGCTCGCGACAGCAGTTGCGCGCGTCCTCGATCCCCTGCTGGCCCGTGGCGCAGTTGGCGTTGCGGGCATTGACGAGAACCGCGCGAACCATGCCGCCGCTCTTCGCGAGGTGTTCGCGGCAGACATGGATGTGGGCGCCGAGCAGGCGATTCTGCGTGTAGATCGCGGCGCCATGGACCGGCTGGTCGGCGAGCAGCAGGCCGAGGTCGGGCTGCTGGGCCTTCTTGAGCCCGCAGTGCAGTCCGGCGGCGCGGAAGCCAGCTGGCAGGGGAACGTGGTCCGGAACGGGCGACAGCGAGACGGTCATGGGAGGCGCGGACAGTAGCCAGTCGCCAGGATCGTCACGAGCGCGAGATGCGCCGGTCCCATCTGCATGCGGCCCACAAACGAAAGCGGACGGCGCGAGGCCGTCCGCTGGTCGGGCACTGCCCGCACTCATCCGCTTTGCATCAGAAGCGGAACGGCAACCGCAGGAAGTGCAGTTCCGGCCGCGGCGTGCTCGGCGTCAGCGTCGGCGCCGGCGTGCTGGTCGGCTGGTAGGCCATGTCGAACAGCACGTCCCATTGCACGTAGCGCGGGAACACGCCAGCGCCATCGGGGTTGCTCGGGCTGTTGATCCAAGCGAGCAGACCCGGGTCGTTCATGTCGCGCACGAAGTCCTGCTCGCTGGTGCTCGGGTAGCGACCGGTCAGGATGTTCGGGGCGTTCGGGTTGCGGTGGAAGGCGAAGCCGATGCGCACGTTCGCGATCGGGATCGTCGGGCCATAGACGTTGCCCAGGCCTTCGCTGCCGCCCGTGACGACCTTGAAGAACTTGGCGCGGATCTGCACCTGGGTCGCATCGATCGGCAGCAGGTCATCGCCGATGTCGAGCAGCAGCTCGCTTTCGGTCTGGCTCAGGATGCGGTAGCCCGCCAGCTTCGAGCCGGAGCTGTTGAGCAGTTCCGCCTCGTAGGCGACGTACCGATTCCTCTCCGCCAGCAGCGGGTTGGACGCGTTGGCCATCGTGACCTTGTAGGCCGGCTTGCCAAGGTAGTTCGCGCCCGGCTCGACCTTGCTGACCGGCAGCGGCGTGACCGCGGTCGGGTAGTCGATCGACACCGCGGTCGAGCCGAGTGCCGTGTAGGACACGTAGCCCGGCGTCGTGCCGCC
>CAMAUH010000373.1 GCA_945861365.1 Candidatus Kuenenia stuttgartensis | reverse complement strand
CGCCAATCGCTGACCAGCACGTGCACACCGCCGCACTCCTCACCCTTGTGCTTGCTCGCGGTCGGCGTGAAGCGCACCGGCACGAACGCGACGCCGGGCAGGTTCGCCGCGCGCAGCTTCGCCGCCAGCGATACACCGTCGCACCACGGGGCGCCGAGGATCTCGAATGGCGTGTCGGTGCCGCGGCCGACCGACAGGTTGGTGCCTTCGAGCAAGCCGATGCCGGGGTAGGTCAGCGCCTGCGTCAGCCGCCGCATGTTGGGCGATGGGTGGATCCACGGCAGACCGGTCGCGTCGTACAGGTCGGCGCGCGACCAGCCTTCGCAGCGCACGATCTGCAGGTCGGCCTGCACGCCGTCCTCGCCGGCGATCATGCGCGCGAGCTCGCCGGTGGTGAGGCCGTGGCGCAGCGGCAGCCGGTGTGCGGCCACGAAGTCGCGCGCGCCGTCGGCGCAGACCGGGCCTTCCATCTTCACGCCGCCGATCGGATTGGGCCGGTCGAGAACGACGAAGCGCAGGCCGTGTTTGGCCGCCGCTTCGAGCCCGTTCCGCATCGTCGACACGTACGTGTAGAAGCGGCAGCCGATGTCCTGGATGTCGAACACCAGCGTGTCGACGCCTTGCAGCATCGCGTCGGTCGGCACGCGCGTCTCGCCGTAGAGCGAGTGCACCTTGAGGCCGGTGGCGCGATCGATCGTGTCGCCGACCTTCTCGTCGACGACGCCGTCCCAACCGTGCTCCGGCGAGAACAGTGCCGTGAGCTGCAGTTCCTTGCACGAAGCGAGCACGTCGACCGTGCGGCGGCCGTCGGCGGTGCGGCCGGTGTGGTTCGTGATCAGGCCGACCTTGCGGCCGTGCAGTGCCTTGCAGCCGTCGGCGGCGAGCACGTCGATGCCGGTGCGCACCGGGGTTTGCGCGGCCAGGGCTGCGGTGAATGCGAGAACGGTCGTGAGGGAGCGGATCATGAGGACCGTTGGTCGGGGTTCGTCGGTAGCGACACCGCCGCGAGCGCGCCGACCAGCAGCGTGACGCTGCTGCTGACGAGGCCGTGCCACGGCCACGCGAGCTTGACGTCGTACGCCGGCAGCACGAACACGACGACGACGATCGCGGCGATGCCGCCACACAGGCCCACCAGCGAACTGGTCGGCGACCGCCGCGGCAGCAGCGCCAGCGCGAACAGGCCGAGGATCACGCCGGTCGTCACCGTCGCGATCGCCAGCACCTTCGTCACCACCGGGCTGCCGTCGCCGTAGTCGACGATGCCGACGCCCATCTGCAGCACCGCGAACAGCAGCGTGGCGACCTTCGCCGCGCGCAGTGCGAACGGGCTGTCCGGGCGCTGGCCGGTCCACGGCAGCAGGAAGTCGTTGACCAACGCACCGGCCGATGCCGACAGCGAACTCGACAGTGTCGACATCGCCGCCGAGAACACCGCGCCGAGCACCAGCCCGACGAGGCCGAGCGGCAGCTGGTGCACGATGAAGTCGGCGAACACGCGGTCGCCCTTCGTGAACGGTTCGCTCGGCGGGTGCGCCGCGTAGAACGCCGACAAGCCGAGGCCGATCGCCAGGAACAGTGCGAACTGCAGCAGCACCAGCGGACCGCTCCACAGCAGGGCCTTCTGTGCGTCACCCTGGCTGCGCGCGCTGAGGAAGCGCTGCACGATCATCTGGTCGACGCCGTGGCTGCCGATCGACAGCACGGTGCCGCCGAGCAGGCCGGCCCAGAACGTGTAGACGTTGCCGAAGTCGAAGGCGAAGTCGAACACGCGCAGCCGGCCGGCGTCGGCCGCGTTCGTGAACGCGGTGGTGAGGCCGCCGTCGAGCCGATCGCCGAGCACCCACAGCGCGGCACCGGCGCCGAGCATGTAGACGAAGAACTGCATCACGTCGGTCCACACCACCGCCTTGATGTCGCCGACCACGGTGTAGGCGACGGTGCCGATGCCGGTGATCGCGACCGACAGCGGCAGCGACCAGCCGAACATGATCTGCAGCACGACGGCGGTCAGGTACAGCCGCAGGCCGTCGGCGAGCGTGCGCGTGATCAGGAACAGGCCGCTCGCCAGCGTGCGCACCGCCGGGCCGCTGCGCTGGCGCAGCACGTCGTAGGCGGTGAACAGTTCGCCCTTGAAGTACAGCGGCACCAGCACGTACGCGGCGATGGTGCGGCCGACCAGGTAGCCGAGCGGCAGCTGCAGGAAGCGCAGGTCGCCGGTGCCGAACTGCGCGCTGTAGGCGATGCCGGGCACGCTGAGGAACGTCGCGGTGCTGGTCTCGGTCGCGACGATCGACAGCAGCAGCGCCCACCACGGCAGGTCGCGGCCGCCGAGCAGGTAGTCGTGCGCCGTCTTCTGGCCGCGGCCCATCCACAACCCGAACGCGATCGTGCCGGCCATGTAGGCGCAGAGCAGGGCGAGGTCGAGTGGGGCGATGTGCATCGGGGCGGCGTCTATACCCGCGTGGCCGGATCTGGCCAACGAGCGGGGGCGGCAGCCCACTCTTCGCGTCTTCGCGAGGGGTGGGTTGTGTGTTTCGACCGGGCCGAGCGACGATGGGCGGGTCGGGAACCCAAGGTGACAGCATGCTGAATCGATCGCGTTGGTCCGTGTCGTCCCGTGCTCTCCTCTGCCTCGCGTTCGCCGCGCCGGCGCTCGCGCAGAACGTCTGGATCGTCGATGCCGGTGCCGGTGCCGGCACGCACTTCGCCGATCTGCCGACTGCCGTCGCGTCGCCGAACGTGCTCGACGGGGACGTCATCGTGGTCCGCACGGGACCGTTCGGCGAAGGCGCCGTCGGGTTCACGACCAGCAAGGGACTGACGATCCTCGGTGAAGGTGGGCAGGTGCCGGTCTACACGACCGCGCAATCGCCGATCGAAGTGCAGGCGCTGCCGGCCGGGCGCGCGTTCCGGCTGGTCGGCTTCCGGCGATCGACCGACGGTCCGCTGCACCTGCGCGCGATCCAGTGCGCGGGCTCCGTTCACTTCGAGGACCTGCACGCGCGCGAGCCCGACCTCTTCTTTCCGACCACGCCATCGGTCGCCATCCATGGCTCCGCCGCGGTGACGCTGCGCGACGTCGAGACCTTCGGCGCGCCGGCGGTGGAGATCCTGAACAGCACCGCGACGCTGGTCTCGTGCCGACTCGGCATCACGTCGATCGGGCTCGGCGGCGGCCGCTGCGTCGTCGCGAACGGTTCCGCCGTCGCGATCGTGCAGCCGCGCTTCGAACCGGTGTTCGGCACCGCGATCGAGTTGAGCAACTGCGACGTCGTGATCACGGGCGGCAGTGGGTCGGTCATCCATGGGCCGATCATCGGCGCCACGTCTTCGCCGATCGTCGGCAACGGCGGCTCGCTGACCATCGACCCGTCGGTGACGTTCGTCACGCAGCCACCGGGTGCGCCGGTGGTCAGTGGGTCGTTGCAGGCGATCACGGCGTTGCAGCCCTGCACCTGGCTCTCGGCGCCGGCCGCTGCCGGACAGTCGACGAGCTTGTTGGCCACCGGGGCGCCTGGCTCGCTGCAGATCCTCGTCGTCGGGTTGCCGGGGATGTTGACCGTGACGCCGCTCGGCTGGATCGGCATCGATCTCGCCTTCCCGGTCGCGTGGGGCGTGACCGCGCTGGTGCCGGGCACCGGCGTGGTCGCCTATCCGTTGGCGCTGGCGCCGAGTCTGCCCGCGGGGCTCGCGTTCACGTCGCAGGTCGTGGCGGTGGCTGGTTCGTCGATCGCGCTCGGGTTGCCGGTCACGGCCGTGGTCCGCTGAGTTGCTGCGCTCGCTTGGCAGCGAAGAGCAGGAGACGGGCAGGGGCGGCCGGGGCCGCCGCCGACCGCCACCAATTGCCGCAGCCAGGTCACGCGCGCGTTGCTGAACGCGAACCCGCCATGGACCAGCGCGCCTCATTCGAACTTGGCGCACTCCATGTCCAACCGGATGCGGCGCTCGGCGCGCAGCGTGCTCTGTTTGGAGACGCCGGCAGCGACGTGCCCCACGCTCACGACAGCGATCTCGGCGCCGATCGATCGCAGCGTGGCGTTCGCTTCGGCGGCGAGGAACTTCGCGGGCAGCGTCCACTTGTCGCTGCGACTCCGGAACCAACCCGGCCCGATCGTGCGGCGGAGCGCCGAGGGGTCGTGGCTGCTGCCGCTCTCGTAGACGATGGTGCTGTCGTCTTCGCGTCGTGACACGGACCGATACAGCACCAGCTCGGCCGGCTCGGCGAGATCGCGCCATTCGATCGCGATGGCGCCGGACGCAGGGCGTTTGCGTGGCAAGTCGATCTGCTGGCTCATGAGGGCCGCGGGCGTGCGCACGGTGCCGATCTCCTGGCGCGCGCCGTCGGGCAGCACGAGCACGAAGCGATACTCCGTGGCCGGTGTGACGGCGACGCGGGGATCGTCGTCGAGGGAGTAGCAAGGGTGGCGGTCGTAGTAGTTGCCGATGCCGACGTGGAACTGCATCGGGACGCCGTTCACCTCGACCTGCACATCGGCACGCTCGAGATCCCTGCCGCGCGCATCGCGCAACACGGCGCGCATGCTCGTGCGTTCCTGCGGGTTGCCGGTCACCAGGCTGGTGAGGTCTTCGATCCGGATCTCCGCCCGCAGCTCGGCGAGCGAT
>CAMAUH010000372.1 GCA_945861365.1 Candidatus Kuenenia stuttgartensis | reverse complement strand
ATCCTCGAACTGCCGCGACACCAGCTGGTGGAAGCGTTCGTCGAGCCCCACCGCGACGACGCCCGAAGTCTCCAGATCGATGCGGTGCAGCAGGCGGGGCACCACGTCGTGCGCCGGATCCTCGGGGTGGCGATAGCGACGATGCAGTTCCTGCATCAGCGTGCCGGCAAGGTGGCGGCCCGATGGGTGCACGGCCATGCCCGGCGGCTTGTCGATTGCGACCAGCCACTGGTCCTCGTGCAGCACGGTCAGATCCGTGGCCCCTTCCTTCGGCACGGCACGCGGATCCGGGGGCACCTCGACGACGATCGTGTCGCCGGTGCGAACCCGGCGCGAAGCAGGTACGTCGCGATCGTTGAGGCGCACCAGCCCGGCATCGATCAACCGATGGATGCCGGAACGCGAACGCCAGGTGAGCACCGCAGCCAGCGCCAGGTCGAGCCGCTGGCCGTCGAGGCGTGCATCGATCAGGACCTTCACCTGCTCGAGCGGGCGGCTCAGGTCCCGCGGCCCTTCGCCTGGATACTTAGGCAGCATGGCGGTCGCTGGGCTCGTCTGGCTTCATCGCCAGGACGTGGCGAAACGCACGGAGCAGTCCGGCGGATGCCATGTGCGGGATCCCGTCCATCGCGCACGGGCGCCCACCACGAGGGCGGCGCGCCGTGCCGGAGCGCTCACGCGTCCGACTTCTGGATCGTGGTGTCCGCGGTCAACGGATCGAAGTCCGGACCCTCGTTGTTGCGACGATCCGAGGTCTTGCCCGACTTCGCGCGACGCTTCTTGTTGGTGCGACCCACCGGGCCACCACCACGCTTGCGTTCGGCCATCAGGATGTTGCGCAGACGCTCACGTTCCTCACGACGCCGGCGATCGCTGGTCTTCTCGTGGTAGGCGTGCTTCTTGGCGAGACGGAAGATGCCGGCGTAGTTGCACTGGCGCTTGAAGCGACGCAGCGCAGCCTCCAACGGCTCGTTCGGACGGACCTGGACTCGGATCATTCGGAAGGGAGGTTGGCTCGGACGTGATGCCCAGCCAGGCGACCGTGGTTGGCACCCACGAATCGTGTCGCATATGGTCGCGACGCCCTGGACAGGCGAAAGGGGCGCGACACCATAGCGATTCGCGACCCGAGGGCAACGACTCCTCCCCACGATGACGAAGCCCAATCCAGGCCAGCCCGTGGCACTGGCAGCAACGATCGAACGGTTCACGTTCAGGAATCCGGACACGGGTTGGGCGGTGGTACGAATGGTCGAACAGGGCACCGGCAGGCTGGTGACGGCTGTTGGACCGATGGCAGAACTCCGTGAGGGGCAAAACCTTAGGATCGAAGGCACGGAGTCCGAACACCCCCGATTCGGCCGCCAGGTCCAGGTCGAGTCGTTCGAAGCCATCGCGCCGACCACCGTGGAGGGCATCGAAGCCTACCTGGCCTCGGGGCTGGTGAAGGGCATCGGCCCGGCCACGGCCAAGAAGATCGTCGCGGCCTTCGGCGAGGAATCGCTGCGCATCATCGAACAAGCCCCCGAGCAACTGCGGCAAGTGCCCGGGCTCGGCAAGAAGCGCATCGAGGATCTCGGTCACGCGGTCGCCGGCCAGAAGGAACTGCAGAACGTGTTGGTGTTCCTGCGCGCACATGGCCTCGGCGCGGCACTCGCCGCGCGCATCGTGCGCCACTACGGGGCCACCGCGTCGGCGCTGTTGCAGGCCAACCCCTACCGGCTGGCGGACGAGGTCATCGGCATCGGCTTCAAGAGTGCGGATCGGCTCGCGGGGCAGCTCGGCATCGAGCCACAGGCACCCGAACGACTCGATGCAGCTCTCGAGTACACCCTGGTCCAGGCCAGCAAGGAGGGTCATTGCTACCTGCCCGAGAGGGAACTCGTACGGAGGACGGGTGAGTTGCTGGCGATCCCCGAGCCACCACTGCTCGCGCGTGTTGCTGAGCTGGCGAAGGCGAATCGGATCGTGCGGCAACTGCCGCCCGGCCCGGCGCTGCTGCACGACGACCCGCAACCGATCGCCTACCCGATCGCCCTGGCGTGCGCCGAGGATGGTTTCGCCCGCGGCATTGATCGACTGCTGAAGACACCATGCCGCCCACTGCCTGTGCGCACCAAGGCAGCGATCGAGTGGTACCAACAGACGGCGAACGTCGAGCTGCCCGTCGGGCAGCAGGAGGCGCTGCGGCACGCGCTCACCGAGCCGGTCAGCGTCATCACCGGCGGCCCCGGCGTCGGCAAGACCACGATCGTGCGCGCCCTGGTGCAGATGTTCGCCCAGAAGCAGTTGCGCCTGTTGTTGGCCGCCCCCACTGGCCGCGCGGCAAAACGGCTCGAAGAGTCGTCAGGCCATGCAGCATCGACCGTTCATCGCTTGCTCGAGTTCGCGCCCGGCGGGAGCGGTTTCGGCCGGAATGCCAACCACCCACTCGAGGGCGAGATGCTGGTCCTGGACGAAGCATCCATGCTCGACATCCAGTTGGCCCATGCCTTGGTGACGGCGATCCCGACCGGCATGCGGCTGGTGCTGGTCGGCGATCGCAACCAACTGCCATCTGTCGGCCCTGGCAACGTGCTTGGCGACGTGATCGCCAGCGGGCGAGTGGCCACCACGGCGCTGACGCACGTGTTCCGCCAAGGTCGCGATTCGGAAATCGTCCGCGTCGCGCACGGCATGCTGCAGGGGGAAGTCCCCACGGCTGGCACATCCAGCGATGGAGCCGCACAGAGCGACTTCTACTTCATCGAAGCGAAGAGCGGCGCACATGCCCGCCTGCTCATCCGGGAGCTCGTCACGCAGCGTGTGCCGAAGCGGTTCCACTTCGATCCGATGGCGGACATCCAAGTGCTTGCGCCCATGTATCGCGGCGAAGTCGGAGCCGATGCCCTGAATCGGGACCTACAGGACCTCCTGAACCCAGGGCAGATCGAGGTCGAGCGCGGCGGGAAGATCTACCGCACCGGAGACAAGGTGATGCAGGTGCGCAACGACTACGACCGCGAAGTCTGGAACGGCGACGTCGGCCGACTCGTTCACGTCGATTCAGGTGCGGCGAAGGTCAGGGTCCGGTTCCCCGAACGGGAGCACGAGTATCGATTCGAAGAACTCGGCGACCTCGTTCCGGCCTACGCCATCACCGTGCACCGCTCCCAGGGCAGCGAGTACCCATGCGTCGTCGTGCCAGTGACCACCGACCACTTCATGATGTTGCGCCGCAGCCTGGTCTACACCGCGATCACGCGCGGCAAGAAACTGGTCGTCCTTGTCGGCTCGCAGCGAGCGCTCGAGATGGCCGTCCGCAACGACGATGACGGTCAGCGCTTCTCAGGACTGTGCGAGCGTCTGCGCGATCTGTTGCGTGGTGACGGCGTGCGACCTGGTCCAAAGGCCGGTTGAAGGCTCAGCGGATCGGCTGCAGCGCGGCAAGCCAGCAGGGTCACAGGCTCGCAGACTTTCAGGTTGGTGACCATGCGGAGACCTACGCCGATGGCGATAGCCACGAGGCCGACAGCCCCAGCCAGGCGTTCAGAGGCCGAGCGCGGCGTGCACAGCCAACGAAGCCGATGAGCGATTCAGCGTGTAGAAGTGCAGGCCTGGAGCGCCGTCTCTCAGCAACGCGCGGCATTGGTCCACGGCCCAGTTCACCCCGGTTGCGACAACGGCAGCCTGATCGTTCGCCACGATTCGCAGGCGACGCTGCAGTTCCTGTGGGATACGGGCGCCGCACATCTTCGTGAACCGCTCGATCTGTGCGGCATTGGTGATCGGCATCAGGCCTGGCACGATCGGCACGGTGATGCCAGCCGAGCGCGCCCGCCGGACGAATGCCCGATAATCCTCGTTGTCGAAGAACAACTGGGAGACCAGGAAGTCGACGCCGCAGTTCACCTTGCTGACGAGGTGCCCAAGGTCCACCTCGAGGTCGCGGGTCTCGACATGCCCTTCCGGGTAGCAAGCTGCACCGATGCAGAATTCCGGAGCGATCTCCCGCAGGAAGGCAACCAGTTGGGATGCGTATTGGAACCCGTCGGCCTCGGCTCGGAACGTTGCCTCGCCACGCGGGGGATCACCACGCAGGGCCAGGATGTTCTGGATTCCAGCATCCGAGAGTCGACGCACAGTCTCTCGCAGATCGGACCGTGAACTGCCGACACACGTGAGATGCGCCATGGCAGTGATCTTCAGATCGCGCTCGATTCTTCCCACGAGCTCCAGGGTTCGATCACGGGTGCTGCCTCCGGCGCCGTAGGTCACAGAGACGAACGAAGGCCGACATCCCCGCAGTTCCTCTACAGTTCTGTAGAGCTGCTCCACCCCCTCCTCAGTCTTTGGGGGGAAGAACTCGAAGGACACCACCGGCTTACCGTGGGTGAACAGACTGGAGATCTTCATTCTCAGTGCGCAGGTTGGAAGGGGCCAGCCAACGCTACACGGCCGACCCCTGGGTTGTCAGGCGGAAGGGGCCAGGCGGAAGGGGCAGGGGAAATGAAACGGTCCCCGACCCAGCTGAGCTGAATCGGGGACCGTTGAAGTATGACCCGGCACTGACCTACTTTCGCGCAAAGCACTATCATCGGCCCTGGCTGCTTGACTGCCGTGTTCGGAAAGGGAACGGGTATTTCCAG
>CAMAUH010000371.1 GCA_945861365.1 Candidatus Kuenenia stuttgartensis | reverse complement strand
GCGCCCGGCTCGGCGAACTGCTGCAGCGCGCGGAACTGGATGCCGGCGTGCTGCGGATCGCCGCGCAGCAGCACGCGTTCGTGGGCGGCGCGCAGCAGCACGTCCATGTGCAGCACGAACGCCGTGTCGCCGACCGCCTCGACGCGCAGCCCCCGCCGTTCGTGCACGAACGGCTGCCCTGCAGCGTCGCACCAGTCGATCGCCTGCACCTGCCAGTCGGCGCCGAGATCGTGGTTGGCCGGCGACAGCTGCTGCCGCCAGCGCTGCGAGACGCCGGCCGTGCAGTGCCACACGTCGCGCGTGGCCTCGCCGATGCGGATCCGGTTCCAGCCGACGAACAGGCCGCGGTGGTGCGGGTGCTGTCCGCCGAGGCCCTTGGTCAGCAGCGTGCCGCCCGGCGAGAACACGTCGTGCCACACCTTGCAGGTCGCGTCGTGCTGCGCGCCGTCGTAGGCCGCGCTCTGCAGCTTTGCCGCGGTCCTGCCGTCGGGCAGTTCCAGCACGCCGTCGGCGGTTGGCGTGGCGCAGGCCGTGGCCAGCAACCAGGGCACGAGAGGCGCCGCGGTACGGAACTTCATGAGTTGTGGCTCCGGAACAGCGAGATCGCCACCGCACTGCCGAGCGTGCCGAGCACGACGCCGAGCGACAACAGCGGCGGGATGTGCAGCCAGTGCATCAGCAGCAGCTTGGTGCCGACGAACGTCAGCACGATCGCGAGGCCGTACTTCAGGTACTCGAAGCGGTCGAGCATGCGCGCCAGCACGAAGAACAGCGAGCGCAGGCCCAGGATCGCGAACACGTTGGCCGTGAACACCAGGAACGGGTCCTGCGTCACCGCGAAGACCGCCGGGATCGAATCGACCGCGAACACCACGTCGCTGATCTCGACCATGACCAGGGCCAGCAGCATCGGCGTCGCCCGCAGCCGGCCCGCCTCGCGCACCCAGAAGCGATCGCCGCGCAGTTCGGTGACCTGCAGCTTGCGGCGCAGCCACTGCAGCAGGCGGCTGTCGCCCTTCGCGTCGTCGTCGCCTGCGCCGAAGAACAGCTTCACGCCGGTGAACACCAGGAACGCGCCGAAGCCGTACAGGATCCACTGGTACTGCGCGACCAGTGCCGCACCGCTGACGATCATCACGCCGCGCAGCACCAATGCGGTCAGCACGCCCCAGAACAGCACGCGGTGCTGCAGTTCGCGCGGGATGCCAAGCGCACCCAGCACGACGACGAACACGAACACGTTGTCCATCGACAACGACATCTCGAGCACGTAGCCGGTGAAGAACTCGACGCACGACTGCGTGCCGTACTGGACGCCGATCCAGCTGCCGAAGCCGATCGCCAGCACGGCCCAGACCGCGGTCCAGCCGAGCGCTTCCTTGAACGACGGCAGGTGCGCCTTCTTGTGGAAGACGCCGAGGTCGAGCGCGAGCATCGCGCCGATGAAGACGAGGAACAGGCTCCAGGGCAGCAGACTGCTTTCGGCGAGCATTGCGGGGCGGGCATGGTAGGGATGTGGCCCGGTTTCGCGAGCGTGCCGTGGTGCACCGATCCGCGTTCCCGGTTCAGTGGCGTTGCAGCGTGCTGGCCAGCGCCGTCGCGAGCTGGTCGACGGTCCACGGCTTGTGCAGCACGCCGGTGATGGCGTCGGCCGGCAGCGTGGCGATCTGGGCATCGCTGGCGCGACCGGTGGTCAGCAGGATCGGCGTGCGCACGCCGCGGCTGCGGACCGTGAGCACGACTTCGCTCCCCGACATGGCCGGCATCGACTGGTCGATGATCGCGGCGGCGAACGTCTGCGCCGGATCGGCCAGCAGCCGCACCGCGGCTTCCCCGAGGGTGGCCTCGACGACGGCGCAGCCGAAGCCGGTCAGCACCCGCACGATCGTCGCCATGACCATCGGGTCGTCGTCGACGACCAGGATGCGCTCGCCCTGGAAGCGCTTGCGGTTGGCCGACGGGGCCGCCGTCTGGGCCTGGCTGCAGGGGGCGTCGCTCGCCGGCAGGAACACGGTGACCGCCGTGCCGCAGCCGGGTTCCGTGTCGATCGCGATCGCGCCGTGGTGGGTGTGCAGGATGCCCAGCATCGCCGCCATGCCGAGGCCCCGGCCGGTCGGTTTGGTGGTGAAGAACGGGTCGAACACCCGCGCCAACGTTTCCGGACTCATGCCGATGCCGGTGTCGGCGACGCGCAGGGCAAGGTGTGGGGCCCCGGGCGCGAAGTCCGCGGCGCGGATCCGGCAGGCCGCGAACTGCGGCGAATGGGCTGTCGCCAGCGTGATGGACACGTCGACGCGGCCGGTCTGGCCCTGCAGCGCTTCGTTCGCGTTGGTGACCAGGTTCATGACGATCTGCCGCAGCTGGGCTGGATCGCCCGCCACCGGCGGCAGGTCCGCGCTGGCCTGCACCGTCAGGTTGGACCGCTTGCCCAGCAGGTGCGCCAGCATCTGCACCGTCTCGCGCACGAGCGGCTCGAGCGCCAGCACCTCGGTGTGCCGTTCGGTGCGGCCGGCGTAGATCAGCAGTTGGCGGGTCAAGTCGGCAGCACTGTGGGAGGCGCCGAGTGCCGAGCGCAGCAGCGTGTGTTGCTCGGCGTCGACGGCCTTGGCGAGCGCCAGCTCGACGTTGCCGACGATGCCGACCAGCAGGTTGTTGAAGTCGTGGGCGATGCCGCCGGCCAGCAGCCCGAGACTCTCCAGCTTCTGCGTGTGCAGCAGCTGGGTCTGCATGCGCACGCGCTCGAGTTCGGCGCCGACGCGCAGCGCGAACAGTTCGAGCAGGGTCGCGTGGTCCTCGCAGTCGAACTTCGGCGCATCGTGCAGTGCTACGAGGATGCCGAGCGGCTTGCCGTCGCTGCCGGGCACCGGGATGCCGAAGTAGCTGGCGATCCCCATGTCGCCCAGCATCGCGTCCCCGGGAAAGAGATCGGCGACGTCGCGCGGGTAGGCGCAGGCGCGCATGGAGAGCACCTCTTCGCATGGTGTGCCGGCGAGGTCGTACTCGAACACTGGCATCGGCTTGCCGTCGCCGAAGCCCGCCAGCGACCGCATGCGGCCAGGGCCCACGAGTTCGCCGAGGAAGGCCCAGCGGGTGCCGAGGTTCTCGGCCAGCGAGCGCGCCATCGCGGCGAAGAAGGCCGGTCCGGTCGTGCCCGCGGTCGCCGCGAACAGGCGACTCGCGAGCGGCAGCTGCGGGAAGTCGGGGCTCTGCATGCGGCGGCGCAGGATAGGCGATCCGTTGCCGATCGGGCAGCGGCAACCGCTGGTGGCGCGCCGCGGTCGTGACCTGCGGCTTTGGCGCGGGCCGGTCGTCCCGTAGGTTGGCGCGATGCAGCTCGCGATCTACGCGCATCCGTTCGACCTCGACGCGTTGGCGACCGGCGGGGGGCTCTCCCGTCTGCGCGACCTCGGCATCGGCGAAGTGGCCCTGGCCTGCAGCTACCACGACGGCCGCTGGCTGATGGCGCACGACCCGCGGCACGTCGTGCGCTTCCTCGAGGACGGCACGGTGCACTTCCGGCCGCGCTCCGACTACGGCGCGCTGCAGCCGCAGCCGTCGTCGTTCGTGCCGGCGAACGGGCCCGATCCGCTGGATCGCTGCCTCGCCGACGCGGCGCGCACGGGCCTGCGCGTGCGCGCGTGGACGGTGTTCGCGCACAACACGCGCCTCGGCGAACGGCATGCCGAGAGCTCGGTGCAGAACGCGTTCGGCGATCGCTACAGCTACGCGCTGTGCCCGGCGCAGCCGTCCGTGCAGCAATACGAACTGGCGGTGGTGCGCGACCTGGCTGCGCGCCCGGGGCTGCACACGCTCGAGTTCGAGGCGCTCGGCCAGATGGGCTGGAAGCACTCGAGCCATCACGACAAGGCCAGCTTCACGCCGAGCGGCCTGCTCGATGCGGCGCTGTCGGCGTGCTTCTGCAGCGCCTGCAGCGCGCGCCTCGCCGGCCTCGGCCACGATCCGCAGCAGCTCGCCGCCGCGGTGCGCGAGTTCGTGCGGCAGCAGGTCGAAGCGGGCGACGCGATGGCGCCGGTGAAGCTGCCCGGCAATGCCAATGAGCTGGCGGCGAGCGGTCTCGCCGCACCGTGGCTCGAACCGGTGCTGGCGGGCCGGGCCGCGACGATCCGGCAACTGGCGGCCGCGGTGACGGCGCTGACGCCGCAGCTCGCGCGCGCGGTGCAGGTGCATCCGCACCCGTGGTTCACCGGCAGCCAGCTGTCGGCCGCCAGTGCCGCGGCGTTCCCCGTCGGCGACGAACGGGTGCTGACCTGCTACGGCGAAGGCCCCGACGCGATCGGCAAGCTGCTCGACAGCGATGGCGCCAAGGCGATCGCCGGTTCGCCGCGCCGCGTGTGCCTGTGGCCGAAGGCGCCGCAGTTCAACACCGACGAGGACTTGCGCAAGCTTCACGATCTCTGCACGCAGCGCGGCATCGGCTCGCTGGCGATCTACCACCTCGGCTTGCTGCCGTGGCGCACGATCGAACGGGTCGCCAAGATGTTCGCCCGATGAACTCCCGTTCGCTGTGGTCGGCCGTCGCGGCCGTGTTCGCCCTGGCCGCTGCGCGCACGCAGGACGCGGGCGCCAACGTGAGTGCGCCGCCGCGCCTCGTCGTGCTGTGCTCGATCGACCAGCTGGCGAGCTGGGTGT
>CAMAUH010000370.1 GCA_945861365.1 Candidatus Kuenenia stuttgartensis | reverse complement strand
CCGCGGTCGCCGGCGATCGCCTCGCCAGCTACGTCGTCGCGCAGACGTTGGTCGGCGTCGACCTGCCGTCGGTGCTGCACGTGCCGGACCTGCCGGACAGCGCCAGCGCCACGGTCGTCGTCGGCAACCAGCCCGGCGCGACCACGATCACCGGCAGTGTTGGTGGTGCGTTGTTGACGATCGCGGCCAGCAGCAGCGTCGGCGTCGACGGCGGCAGCACCAGCACGGTCGTTCGCTGCGGCGAGATCCCTGCGGCGCAGTTGCCGGGCGACCTGCCGACACCGACCAGCGGCGCTTTGCTGTGGAGTCGCGGCGTGCTGGTGGCACCTTCGGGCTTCACCTGCGCGCCGGGCGCCACGCTCGACATCCCCGACGATCTGGGCCTCGGCAGCGGCAGCCCGCTGCTGTACCGGCTCGATCCCGCGACCGGGGAATGGACCGCGGTCACCGCGACGACGACCGCCAGCGGCGGCCGCCTGGTCGCGACCGCGGCGGTGACTGGTGCCGGCATCTACGCGTTCGCCGCGCCGGTGGCTGCGACGGCCGTGACCGGCAAGGTCATCGACGGCAAGGATGTGGTGGTGCCCGATGTGCTGGTGCGCGTCGATCAGGTGCACACCACGACGGCTGCCGATGGCACGTTCCGCGCGGATGGCGTGGCGCTGACCGATGCCTCCGGGTTCTCGCGCGCCGCGCGCATCGAACTGTTCGCCGGCGGCGCCTGGCTGCCCGTGCGCCTCGCCGTGGATGTGGGCTTGCAGGCGGGCCTGACGACCACGCCGGACCTGCGCCTCGACACCCTCGGTGCCGCGAACGTGCGCGTGCAGCAGATCCTGCGCGGCAACGGCGATGGCCTGCAGACCGCGCGCATCGGCTCGCAGGACGGCGCCGTCGCGCTGACGACGATCAGCGACGCGAACGGCCAGGGGTTCTTCGAGGACGTTCCATCTGGCTTCTTCGGTTACCAGACCGGCCGCCTCAGGGACGTCATCGACTGCAACTACGGCCAGGCGGTCGCCGTCATCGATCGCGGTCGGCGCTGGCTCGACACCTCGCAGTTCCTGGCGCGGCGCGCCTGGTTCGAGGGCACGCGCCGCACGCGGGCGACCATCAGCGACTCGGTCGGCGGCGGGCCACTGGAAGGTGGTTGGCTGATCACCGGCGAGATCGCCGAGCAGGGATTGGTCGGCGTCGCCGGCAATGGCGGCTCGTTCTTCATCGACCGCAACCTGGCCGGCCGCGGCACCGTCGTGCAGTTCTCGCGGCGTGAGAACGGTTCGATCCTGCACGCGTTCACGTTCACGCGGCCCGATGGCGAGCACCTGGAGTTCGCCATGCAGCGCATGCAGCGCGCGCCGATCGCCGCCTTCGACCGGCACGGCCTGCTGGCCGGCCAGCTGACCGGGGTCGACACGGCGCGTCTGCACGAACTGCGCACGACGCGGCGGCTCGCGCTCGAGGAATGGTGGGATGCGGTCGTCGACGGCATCGCGATCCCGTCGTCGTTGCCGATCGACGTCGATCCGGCCGTCACGCACGGCGCGTTCGTCGCCGGCGTCGCCGCGATCGGCGGCAGCGTCGCGGCGACCGAGCTGACCAGCAGCGGTGGCCGCCGCACGCTGCAGAAGGTCGGCGTGATCGAGGACCTGGTGCCACTCGAAGCGCAGCGGCAGACGCAGGACATCGCGCTGGCGCACGTGGCCAGCACCGACTTCACGTTGCCAGGCGCGCTGGCCGGCGCCGATGCCAGCATCGTCGCCACCGACCTGCGGCTCGACCTCGCGCTGCAGCAGCCGAACGGGCTCGTCGTCGATGTCGTGCGCGACCTCGCCGACAACATCACCGCGGTCGGCAGCGACGACCTGCGCCTGACGCTGCCCGAACTGGCCGGCGATCTCGCCGGTCGCCGCTGGCTCGCATTGCTGCGCGGCAGCGCCGTGGCCGACACGGACACGTTGCAGCATTCTTCGCTGGTCACACTGCCGGGCACCGCCGCCACGTTCCGGTTGCCGGCGTTCCCGACCGTCGCCTCGCCGAGCCCGGGCAGCACCGTCGCCAGCACGGGCTTCACCGTGCAGTTCGCGCTGCCGGCGGGCAGCCTGCAGGGTCTGCTCGAACTGCGCAGCACCACCGGCAGCGACACGCTGCTGTGGCAGGTGCTGCTGCCACCCGACGCGACGCAGTTCGCGTTCGTCAAGCTGCCGTCGACCACACCGCCGGCGGCGCCGCTGCTGACGCCGCTGCAGGCCGGCAAGACCTACACGCTGACGCTGACCGCGTTCTTCGCCGAAGGCGTGTTCAAGGACTTCCCGACCGCGTACCGCGACCTGCATCCGTTCCAGCAGTCGGCGAACGTCGTCGAACGCGGCGTGACGCGCGTCGCCCGTCGTTCGTTCACGATCACGACCAACTGACGATGCGCCGCGCGCTCGCACTCGCCGGTGCGTGCCTCGGCTGGGCCGCCTGCGCCAGCCGGCCGGCGGCGCCATCGGCGGGCGAACGGCTGGCCGCCGCGGCTCGGGCGCTGTCGGCCGGCGCGCTCGAGCAGGCCATCGAGCTGGTGCGCGCGACGCGCACCGCGGAGCCACGGCTGGCGGCCGCGGCGCACTGGAGCGCGATGTTGGCGAGCATGACGTGGAACGACGACGCGGCGATCCGCGAGATGACGGCCGCGGTGCGCCTTGCGAACGGCGACGACGTCGCGCTGCGCGGGCAGCTCGGCGATCTGCTGTTCGCCGCCGGCCGCTGGAACGACAGCGTGGCGCCGTTGCAGGCCGGCGCCGCGGCCGGGGATGGCGAACGCCGCCGCGCGTTCGCGGCGATCGCGATGCTGCTGCCGTCGTCGCGGCGGCCGCAGGGGCCGCTGGTCACGGAGCAACCGCTGCTGCCCGGCGAGACGCCCGAGTTCGTGTGCGGCATCGGTGACCGGCAACGGCCGTTCGCGATCGACACCGGCACGTCGATGACGACGATCGGGCGCACGTTCGCCGAGGAACTCGTGGTGCGCTCGCCGCTGGCGGCCGGCAGCGCGCTCGATGGCGCCGGCCGCCAGCTGCCGATCGAGGTGGCCCTGCTGCCGTCGTTCGCGATCGGCGATGTCGAGATCGGAGCCACGCCGGTGCTCGTCGTCGACGATGCCGCGCTGCGCCTGCGCGACCTCTACGGCGGCCCCGACCGCGTGCCGCGCGGCGTGCTCGGCCTCGACCTGCTCGGCGCGGTGCGGCTGACGCTCGACCCCGAACGCGGCAGCGTCGTCATCGAAGCGCCGCGCGGGCTGCCGGAGGCGCAGTCGGTGCAATGCGTGCGCGTCGACGGCCGCTGCCTCGTGCCGGTCGCGGTCGAAGGGGTGCGGTTGTGGTTCGTGCTCGACAGCGGCGCCAGCCATTCGAGCCTCAGCGAAGCGGGGCTCGCGGCACTGCCGGGCGGCACGTCGCGCGCACAACCGACGTTCCGGCGCGTGCGCACGGTCGGCGGCGGCGTGCTGGCGGTGCGCGAAGTGCGCGACCTGGTGCTGCGCTGCAGCGAGGCGCGGTGCCTCGGCGTGACGTTGCCGGTCGTGCCGCGCGGGGCCGTCGGCATGTTCCCGGTGCACGGCGTGCTCGGGCTCGACCTGCTGCGGCAGTGCATCGTCACCCTCGATCGCGGCCGTGCGCGCCTCGTCGCGCGCGCGTGAGGCGCTACGAGTTCGCGCCGAGCGCGGTGACTTCGTGGGTCGCGGCGACCAGCGATCGCTCGCGCTCCGCATCGAACGCCCGCCCGCCGAAGCGCACTTCCTGATACGCCAGGAACGCCGCCTTCACCGACGGCAGCAACCGGCCGGCCTTCGCCATCTCCGCCGCGTACGCCTCCAACGTCTGCCGCCGCGCGCGCGGCAAGCCCGCCGCCGCCAGCGCCTGCAGCAGCCGCCCCAGCGCGCGCCGCGCCGACTTCGGCACCATCACCGCCTCCGCACCACGCCGCTCGCTGCGCCGCGCCGGCAGCAGCGACGACGCCACGGCCAGCATCAGCAGCAGCGCCAGGAACCATGGCTGCAGCACGAACGCGAGCGCGTCGTCGAACAGCGCGCGTCCAGCCGCGTTCGCGTTCGCCGCGGGATCGCGTTCCTCGTCGCTCTCGGGGCGCCGCGTCGGCGTGCTCTGGCCGCGTTCGCTCGGCGGCGTCGGATCGAACACCACGTAGCCGCGGCCCTGGAACGGCACCTCGACCCACGCGTGCGCGTGCTGCGAGCCGAACATGCGCGCGTTGGCGTCGCGGCGGTCGCGTTCGCCGCCGTAGAGGCCGACGCCGATGCGGCACGGGATGCCCTGCAGGCGCAGCAGCAGCGCGGCGGCCGATGCGAAGTGCATGCAGTAGCCGCGGCGATCGCCGGGGCTGAACAGGAAGTTCTCGATCGCGTGCGCGTTCGGTCCGGTCGGCTCGAGGCGGTCGTAGCGGCAATGCGCGGCGAGGCCGGCGGCGAGCCGCGCCATCGCGGTCTGCGGCTCGGCGTCGACGCGCCACTGCTGCAGCAAGGCGGCGAAGCGGTCGCGATCGAGCGTGTTCGGCAGTTGCAGCAGCCCGAGGTCCGGGCCGCGCGGATCGAGCGGCAGGCCGCGCGGTGGCGGCAGATGCTGCCAGGCCACGTCGTAGATGTCGGTCGTCGGCTTGCCGGTCTGCCGGA
>CAMAUH010000369.1 GCA_945861365.1 Candidatus Kuenenia stuttgartensis | reverse complement strand
CAATGGAACCAGCTGCTGGCCCGCGCCACCGGCGAGATGGAGGACATGCCCTACAAGATCGCGCTCGCCGAATTGTGCGGTGAGCAGAAGCTCGACGGGGTGTTCGACACGCTGCTGGTGTCGCTCGGCCAGGTGACCGACGCCGAGTTCGCGCGCACCGTCGGCCGCATCGGTGCGGCGCTGCACGGCGAGGACTCGGCTTCGCGCATCGGCGAACGGCTGCGCCGCGCGGCAGATGCCAAGGACCGCGGTGCCTTGCTGCTGGCGCTGGGTGCGTCGAACACGACGGCGGCGCTGGACGCGCTGCAGCAGATGGATGCCAAGGACGCGGCGGTCGCAGCAGGTTTGAAGGAGCATCGCGCGGCGAAGGCGCCGGTGCCGGCTCCCGAGCGCAAGTAGCGCGCTACCCCGCTCACTTCGGCGCGCGCTTCACCAACCGCTCGATGACACGCAGCGCGTAGCCGCGTTCGAACAGTTCCTCGCGCGATTGCAGTTCGCGCGCGACGCCTTCGAGCCGCGTGCCGTTGCCGTGCCAACGCTGGCCCATGCGGTCCTCGCGCGGGTTCGTCATGAACGCCGAGGAATCGCCGCGCAGCGTCCACTCGACCATCGGCTCCTTGGCCTCCGCGACGAGCAGTTGCAGCCGCGGCGCCATCTGGCCTTCGAGATCGAGCTGCAGTTCGAAACCACCCTGCAGCTGCCAGCGCAACCGTTCGCGCTCGACGCGCTGCAGCGACGCACCGACCGGGAACACCGAGGCGCCGTTCTGCGCCACTGCGGTCACCGCGGCGACCGCATGGCGAACGGGCGCGTCGGTCTCGCGATGCTGGCGCGGCATCAGTTCGAGCGAGCGCCGCATCGGCGTCGTCAGCACCACCAGGCGCTGGGTCGGCGCATCGGCCAGCCGTGCATCGGGCACCAACACGCGATCCAGCACCACCAACGGGCCGAGCGCGATCGCGCGGTAGAGCTCGCCGCCGTCGCCGCAGCAGGCGAAGCGCAGGCCCGCCCAGCCCGGCCGCCGCGGCGTCGCCCGCGCGGGTTCGCCACGCCGCCACGGCTGCAGCGCCACGTCGCCTTCGACGACGTGCACGTCGCGCAACCGTTCCGTGCTGCTCGGCGCCAGCGCGATGCGCACCACGGCGCCGTCGGCGAGATGCAGCGCGAGCCCGGTCGCGTAGGGCCCGGCGAACTCGCCGCCGCGCAGGTGCACGCGACCATCGGGCGCCACCAGCAGCTCGCGACCGGACGGGAACGTCACCTTCACGCCGACCACGCGGCACTCGACGCGCACGCCGCCCGACGTCACGCAGGCATCGCCGGTGAAGTGCAGCGCGCCGCGTTCGACAGCACCGAACCCGCCATCGCCGAGACCGAACTGCGCGACCAGCGGCACGTCGTCACCGGCGGCGAGCACGACCTCCGGCTGCAGCACCTGCGGCTGCTTCGGCAGCGGCGTCTGGGCCTGGGCCAGCAACAGACAAGGCAGCAGCGGCAACACCGACGCACGCACGGAGATAGCCATGGGAAGGGCTCATCGGCGCCACGTCCCTTCCTGCCGAAGGCTCAGATCGAGGGGCTATTCGACTTTTGTCTCTACATACAGGGACAATGCATGCGATATTCATCCCTGTGAACAGTGACAATGCCAAGTATGTGCTGCGTGAGTTCGCAGAACGCCCTTTGCCGAACGGGCATATGCGCGAGCTGGTGCTGCCAACCGACAGCGGCAAAGTCGTCGGGCTGTCTGGGGTTCGCCGCTGCGGCAAGACCTTCCTGTTCTTCGAGGCGATGCGGCAACTCCTCGCCCGCGGCGTGCCGCGCCATCGCGTGCTCTACCTCAACTTCGAAGACGACCGCCTGCATCCGATCGCCGCGACCGAGCTCGACATGGTGCTGAGGTGCCAGCGCGAACTGTTTCCGGACGCGCGAACCGGTCGGCTCTATCTGTTCCTCGACGAGGTGCAGAGCGCCCCGGGCTGGCAACGCTGGGTGCGCCGGCTGCACGACACGGAGGACATCTCGATCTTCGTCACCGGCTCGTCGTCCGAGGTACTCACGCGGGACCTGTCGACGGCCATGCGAGGGCGCAGCATCACGCTCGACGTGTTCCCGCTCAGCTTCCGCGAGTTCCTCGCATTCCGCGGCATCGCGGTGCGCGACCACGATGCGGCCAGCGAGAACGAGCTACGCGGTGCGCTGACCGAGTACCTGCGTTGGGGCGGCTTCCCCGAAGTCGTCGTCGCCGCCCCCGAACTGCGGCCGCTGATCCTCGATGAGTACGCATCCCTGATGCTGTGGCGGGACCTGGTCGAACGCCACGCGATCCGCAGCGAGAACGTCATGCGAGCCCTGCTGCGCCACTGCTTCCGCAACACCGCGACGCTACTGAGTCTCACCAAACTGCACCGCGACCTGACTTCGCTCGGCGTCGATGCCAGCAAGAACACCGTGTACGACTACTGCGCGATGCTCGAGGAGAGTGGCCTGATCAACCTGCTGCCGATCCACGACGCATCGTTGCGTCGCCAGGCTCGCAATCCGCGCAAGCTGCACGTCATCGATCCAGGTCTCGCCACGGCCTTCGCAGCCCGCGCCGAACGAGACCTCGGCCGAAAGCTGGAGACCGTCGTGTTCCTGCAGTGCCGCCGCCGCAGCAGACTCTGGCACTACGACCTCGATGACCACGAGATCGATCTGTGCGACGCCGAGGGCACCACCTTCGTGAACAGCTGCTGGAGCCTCGTCGACGCGTCGACGCTGGAACGCGAGGCGGCGGCGATGGACTTCGCGCGCTCATCCCTGCCAGGCGCAAACGGGGTCTTGCTCTACCACGATGCGCTCGCCGATATCGAGAGCCGCCTCCCGGACACTCGGCCAGCCTGGCGTTGGCTGCTCGACCAACCGGGCTCGAGCCTGGCGGCAAACCGCCTCAGCCCTTGACCGTGACGCCGAGCTGTTCGGCCAGCACCGTCAGGAACGCGCCGACGTCGGTGACGATGCCCTGGCTCTGCGCCGAGCCGCGGTCGGCCAGCTTGCTGACGACGGCCGGGTGGATGTCGACGCAGACCGTCAGCACGTCGGCGGCGATCATGTTGCCGGTGCCGATGCCGTGCAGCATCGAGCTGAGGATCACCACGAGGCCGGCCCCTTCGAGCACCTTCGCGTAGGCGGCCTGCGCCTTGATCAGGTCCATCTCGGTGTCCGGCAGCGGCCCGTCGTCGCGGATCGAACCGGCGAGCGCGAACGGCACCTTCGCCTGCACGCACGCGTGCATGACGCCGTTCTTCAGCACCTTCTTCTGCACCGCGTTCGCGATGCTGCCGGCGCGGCGGATCGTGTTGATCGCGCGCATGTGGTGCATGTGGCCGTGCACGGCCGGGCGCCCGTGCGCGAGTTCGACGCCGAGGCTGGTGCCGAACAGCGCGACCTCGATGTCGTGCACCGCGAGCGCGTTGCCGCTCAGCAGGCCGTCGACGAGGCCGGCCTTCAGGATCGCCGCCAGCGTCGGCGCGGCGCCGACGTGCACGACGACCGGGCCGGCGACCAGGATCACCTTGCGGCCTTCGGCGCGCACGCGCTTCCACTCGCGCACCACTTCCTCGACCTGCGCTTCGAGCCGGCGCTCGCTGCTGACGCCGCCCTGCATGAAGCCGAACTTGCCGTCCTGCAGCTTGCGGGTCGTGTGCGGCGTCACGCGGATGCCGGTGAACCCCACCACCAGCTTCATGCCCTGCTGCAGGTCGCGCAGCTTGACGCAGCGCAGCGTGCCGGCGTCGTCGACGACCGTCGCGTCCATGCGCTGGCTCTGCACCGGGATCCAGTTGCCGTCGACCCGCACCTCGGTGGCCAGGTTGGTGGTCGAGTAGAAGCCTTCGGGCGCGGTGCCGGCGATGTCGACGACGGCGAACTGCGCGTCCTGCGTCTCGGTCTCGCTGAGGCCGAGCGACATCAGGTCGGCGCGCACGCGGTCGAACACCTTCTTGGTCGGCGCCGTGACCTCGAGCTCCAGGTGGCTCTCGTCGTTGCGCTGCTTGCCGATGTCGAGGCGCACGACCCGGTAGCTGGCGCCGGCCGCCTGCACGGCTTCGAGTGCGTCGGACATCAGTCCGGAATCGATCAGGTGACCCTTGGCCTGGAACGTGGCGATGATCTGCTTGCTCACGCGGGCGAACGTAGCCGCGATCGACGGGGGCTTGGAAGCGGGAAGCTGACCGCAAGTGAACCTGCTCGCCGCCGCACTCGTTGCCAGCGACTTCGCCCGCCGACGCGGGCGCGAGGTAGCATGCGCCCCCCTCTCCGCACCCGGATGTCACCGCTCGCGCAAACGCTTCTCGACGCCATCGCCAACAGCCTGCGCGGCAAGGAAGACACCATCGAACTGGCGCTGACCGCGCTGTTCGCCGGTGGCCACCTGCTGATCGAGGACCATCCGGGCGTCGGCAAGACGCTGCTGGCGAAGAGCCTGGCGAAAGCGCTCGACCTGCCGTTCCAACGCGTGCAGTGCACCGCCGACCTGCTGCCGACCGACATCGTCGGCGCGCAGGTCTACCAGCCGAAGACCGGCGAACTCTCCTTCCGCCAGGGGCCGGTCTTCACGTCGGTGCTGCTGGCCGACGAACTGAACCGCACGCCGCCGCGCACGCAGTCGGCGCTGCTCGAGTGCATGGCGGAAC